>DASVOL010000441.1:0-13951 GCA_036383375.1 Bradyrhizobium sp.
CCGTCGTCGCAGGTGAAGCAGGCGAAGCGCCGCGCGAAATCCCGTTCGGTGAGGCGGCGATGCGCCTCGTCCATGCTGACGACATCGACGTCGAGCGCGCGCAGATGCGTCAGCATCGCGCGCAGGAAGTCCGGCGTGACCTCGAGATGATGGTTGGGCTGGAACGGGTCGGCGCGCCGCGGGCGGACGTGGTGCAGCATGAAGATGGCGCCGACGCCGGCAAAGATCGGCCGCAGCAGGATGTGCGCACCCGAGAAATACAACGCCTCCATCCCGGCACGGATCACGGTGTTGCGGAGTTGTTTCATGAGGGGCACGGGCTGGCCGATTTGCATTCCGCCGGAAACTTAGCGAAACACCACTGAAGAAACTGTTATCCCGATCCAACATGGCGCCCCCGCCGTGGTCTTTGATTTGGCCTTTGATTTGGGGTTTGACAGTCGGCCAAGGGTTTGTTTTCTCTCTGCTTCCCGACCCCGCAGGACGCTGAATGCACGGACTTTTCAAGTGGAGTAGCAAGTGGTGGCCGGGGGTGATTCCACTGGTCGTCCTGTGGGCTATCGCGGCCTGGACCTCAACGGGAACGGTCGAGGCGGATCTTGCTGCGCGCTCTAGTGCCGCACTCAAGGACACCGTGCTCGACAAGCGGCGCATCAGCGTGGACGGCCGCGACGTGACCTTTGCGGCCAATGCCTTCTCCGAGGACGGCCGGCTCAGCGCGGTGGCGTCGGTCGAGGCCGTGCCGGGCGTGCGGCTGGTCAACGACGAGACCCGCCTCGTTCCCGAAGCCAAACCCTTTGTGTGGTCCGCCGAACGCGATGTGGTGCGGGTCACGCTTGGCGGCAATGCGCCGCTGCCGTCGAGCAAGAGCAAGCTGACCGAGGCTGCGAAGGCCAGTCTCGGCGGCGTCGAGGTGGTGGACCAGATGGCGCTCGCGCGCGGCGCGCCGTCGCGGTTCGACCCGGCGGCGCTGTTGCTGCTCGACCAGATCGGCAAGCTGAAGGAAGGCAAGATCACGCTGACCGACAACAAGGTTGCGCTTGCCGGCATGGCGCGCGAGCTCGGCGGACGCGAAGCGGTCGCGGCGGCGCTGAAGAATCTGCCGGAGGGCTACTCGATCGCCGCCAACGACATCAAGGCGCCGCCTTACGTGTTCCAGGCCTACAAGGATCCGGTCGCGGTGACGCTGACGCTGACCGGCTACGTGCCCGACAACAACGTGCATGCGGCACTGGTCGCCGCCGCCGGCCGCAAGTTTTTCAGCGAGAAGGTCGTGGACAACCTCAAGGCCAGCCTCGGCGCGCCGTCAGGCTTTGCGGCGGCGGTGGTGCCTGCGCTCGGCGCGCTGTCGCGGCTGTCGACCGGGACGCTCGTGGTGTCGGACCGCGAGGTGAAGCTGTCGGGTGATGCGCTCTATGATGCCGCGGCCGGCCAGATCCGCGACGGGCTCGGCAAGGATTTTCCGCAGGGTTGGCAGTACAAGGCCGAGGTCACGGTCAAGCCGGCGGCGGCGCCGGTCGACCCGACGGTGTGCCAGCAGCTGTTTTCCGAGATCCTCTCCAAGGGCAAGATCCGCTTCGAGTCCGGCAAGGCCGACATCGTCCCTGACTCTGCCGGTCTGCTTGACCGCCTGATCGAGACCGCGATGCGCTGCCCCAATGCGACCATCGAAGTCGTCGGCCACACCGACAGCGACGGTGAGGAGGCGGCCAACCAGGCCTTGTCGGAACGCCGCGCGCAGGCCGTGGTCGACTATCTCGTGCGTGCCGGACTGCCGGCCAACCGTTTCACCTCGATCGGTTATGGCAGCACGCAGCCGCTCGCCGGCAACGAGAGTGAAGACGGCAAGGCGCAGAACCGCCGCATCGAATTCGTGGTGAAGTAGCGATGACCGTGCTCGCGACATTCTTCTGGGGTTGGCTGCTCGGCGCCGCGCTGCTCGGCTTCGGCATGGGCTGGATCGCGGTGGTGCATCGGGCGCAGGGCGTCTCGAAGGTGTGGATCCGCTGGCTGGCGCTGCTCGCCGCCGCACTGGTCGCGGCATCGTTTGCGCGGGTCGTGCCCGGCCGTTTCGGCTACTGGCTCGACCTCTTCCTGGTCATGTTCGCGCTCTATCTCGTCGGCTGCGCGATCGGCTCCTGGCTGCGCGACTGGGTGGTCTCGCGCAGCAGGCCCGCGAGCTGACCCCAAACCCCTGATCCAGCAGGTCCGAGCGGCGTCGCCATGTGCAGGGCGAGCCGCATACATTTTACCGCTTGACATCAATACGTACGTACGTATTAAGTGACGCCCATGCCAAAACCCTCTCTCCGCGATGCCATCCTCGACGCCGGCCTGAAGGAAATGTTCCGGACCGGCTATCACGGCACCAGCGTGCGCGACGTCACCGCCGCGGCCGGCGCGCCGCAGGGCTCGTTCACCAACCATTTCCGCTCCAAGGAGCTGTTCGCGTCGGAAGTGCTCGACCGCTACTTCCTCTATGTGCGCGGCCTCGTCGCCGAAGCGCTCGGCGACACGACGCTATCTCCACGCGAAAGGCTTCGGCGCTATCTCGATCTCATCACCGGCAAGCTGGCGCATGACGGCTTCACCCGCGGCTGCCTGATCGGCGATTTCAGCCTCGAGGCGTCGGGCTCGAGCGAGATGCTGCGCGAGCAGCTCGACGAGATCTTCCGGGAATGGCGCGCGCCGTTTGCGGCCTGCATCACTGAGGCCCAGGCCAAGCGCGAGATCGCCTCCGACTTCGATCCCGATGCGCTTGCCGATTTCCTGCTCGCATCCTGGCAGGGCGCGATGCTGCGCATGAAGGTCGAGCGCAGCGCGGCCGCGCTCGAGCGTTTCAAGACGATCGCCTTCCAAACCGTGTTCAAGGAGTTGCCATGACCATGTCTGCCGATATCAGTCTGCATCATCGCCCGGTGCTCGGGACCACGATGGCCTATCGCGAGACCGGACGCAGCGACGCGCCGCACGTGCTGTTCCTGCACGGCAATCCGACGTCATCCTATATCTGGCGCAACATCATGCCGCTGGTGGCGCCGGTCGGGCATTGCATCGCGCCCGACCTGATCGGCTACGGCCAGTCCGGCAAACCCGACATCGCCTACCGCTTCTTCGACCATGTGCACTATCTCGATGCGCTGATCGACGAGCTCGGCATCAGCTCGGCGTATCTCGTCGCCCAGGATTGGGGCACCGCGCTCGCGTTCCATCTCGCCGCGCGCCGTCCGCACCTCGTGCGCGGGCTCGCCTTCATGGAGTTTATCCGCCCGATGTCGACATGGAGCGATTTCGATCCCGATCACGGCGTGCGCGAAGAAACCTTTCGCAAGTTCAGGACCGAAGGTGTGGGCGAGGCGATGATTCTGGAAGGCAATGCCTTCATCGAGCGCGTTCTTCCGAACGGGATGCTGCGCAAGCTGAGTGAGGAAGATATGGCCGCCTACCGTGCGCCGTTTGCGACGCGGGAGAGCCGCAAGCCGACCCTGATGCTGCCGCGCGAGCTGCCGATCGCGGGCGAACCTGCCGATGTCGATCAGGCGCTCACCACGGCGCACGCAGCGCTCGCGGCATCGACCTATCCGAAGCTGCTGTTCGCGGGGTCTCCGGGCGCATTGGTGTCGCCGGCCTTCGCCGCGGATTTTGCGGCTAAGCTGCAGCATTGCGCGGTCATCCAGCTCGGCGCGGGCGCGCATTATTTGCAGGAGGATCATCCGGAGGCGATCGGTCGCTCGGTTGCAGGGTGGATCGCCGGCATCGAAGCCGTCAACGCGCAACATCTCGCGGCATGAGTGGATGGGAGAGCACACCATGACCGACCTTTCGATCATCTATTGCCGTCCCTGCGGCTACGAGAAGCGCGCCAGGGAGGCCGCCGCGTTGCTGCGCGAACGGCTTGCGCTCGATGCAGAGCTGGTGCCCGGCAAAGGCGGCGTCTTCGAGGTCACGCTTGACGGCAAAGTGATCGCCAAGCGCGCGAAGGGGCATTTCCCCGATGCTGCCGAAATCGTCACCGCTGTGGCTGCGGCACGGGCATAAAAATCGACGCAGGCTTGCCTGATCGCCGTCGCATGACCATTGCGGCGGCGATTTTCGCTGCGCGGACGCCGTTCGTCGCGCTCGCCCCCGTAGTTTCCCGGATGGCCTTGCGCAGCGTTCGGCGGGCTAACTGCCGCACGTCGATGTCAAGTCTTGTCGAAGGTGGCGAGAAACGCGCATATTTGTGCACCCGCTGTCATGAATCATCCCTAATATCTTGAAGATGCGCGTTTTATTGTCGTTTGACGAATTCCACTCCGGCTTAAAACGCGCTACAGGGGTCGGGGCACAGCGAAGCGCCGGCGGAGTTCGCCCGGGAGCCGTCGTCGCGGGATCGCAATTCGAGGTCTAGATGCTGGAAGCAATACGCAGGGCGATGGCGTTTCTGCGCCAGAAGCAAATCCTGCATCGGCTGGGTGTTGTCATCAGCATCGCCGTCATCGGCATCGCCTGCTACGTCCTCTATCATATGCTGCGCGGCATCGACACCAACGAGGTGCTCGAGGCCATCAAGAGCACCGAGCCGCGACAAATCGCGCTGGCGGGACTGTTCGTCGCAGCCGGCTACTTCACGCTGACCTTCTACGATCTGTTCGCGGTGCGCGCGATCGGTCACGCCCACGTGCCCTATCGCATCAATGCGCTCGCGGCATTCACCTCCTATTCGATCGGCCACAATGTCGGCGCCAGCGTCTTCACCGGCGGCGCGGTGCGCTACCGGATCTATTCGGCCTGGGGATTGAACGCGATCGACGTCGCCAAGATCTGCTTTCTCGCCGGCCTGACCTTCTGGCTCGGCAATGCCGCGGTGCTCGGGCTCGGCATCGCCTATCACCCGGAAGCCGCCGCCAACATCGACCAGCTGCCGCCCTGGCTTAACCGCACCCTGGCGTGCGGCATCATCATCGCGCTGGTCGCCTATGTGGTCTGGGTCTGGACCCAGCCGCGGGTGGTCGGCCGCGGTCCCTGGACGGTGACCCTGCCGGGCGGCCCGCTGACGCTGCTGCAGATCGCGATCGGCATCGTCGACCTCGGCTTCTGCGCGCTGGCGATGTACGTGCTGGTGCCGGACGAGCCCAATCTCGGCTTCGTCGTGGTCGCCGTCATCTTCGTGTCGGCGACCCTGCTCGGCTTCGCCAGCCACTCCCCCGGCGGGCTCGGGGTGTTCGACGCCGCCATGCTGGTCGGCCTCTGGCAGATGGACCGCGAGGACCTGCTCGGCGGTATGCTGTTGTTCCGCCTGCTCTACTATATTGCGCCGTTCGTCATATCTGTAATCTTGCTGACGTTTCGGGAGGTTATCGTCGGCGCCCGACTCAAACGGCTGCCGCAGACTGATTCGGGTCCCCGCGCTGAGCCGCATCATGAAGCGGTTCTGGTCCGCAAGCGCGGTGATTCCGGGGTCTGATGAAGCGGCCCGATGCCTCCCGAGGGAAGGTCGATATGACCGCGCCTGGGCGAGACAAGAACCGACGGGAAGAAAGCCGCCGCGATGGCCATTGACGATACGCCGCATTCGATTTTCTCGCCCTGGCCCGACCGCTTGCGCCATTCCGCGCTGATCCTGCTTGCCGCGGCGCTGGCGCTGAGCGTCGTGGTCGCGCTCGGCGAGTTGTCTCTGGTGCGCGCCTGCGCGGTGTTCGTCTGCATCGCGGCCGCGGCGCTGGTGCCATGGCGGCTGCACGATGCCGGCACCTCGCGCGAGGATGTCCGCCACGGCAATCCGGTCGAGGCGACCGCCGTCAGCGCGGTCGTCGCCGGCATGCCCGATCCGGCCGTGCTGCTTGATCGCGCCGGCCGCGTCATCCATCTCAACACCGCCGCAGCCCAGCTGGCGCCGGCGCTGCGCAAGAACGAGCTGGCGCAATTTGCCCTGCGTTCGCCGGAGATTATCACCGCATTGCGCGAGGCGATCGCGACCACGGAGCCGCGCCGCGCCACCTATAGCGACCACGTTCCGGTCGATCGTTGGATGGAACTGGTGATCACGCCGGTGCCGGTGCCGACCCAGTTCGGCGGCACCGAGAAATGCATGCTGATGACCTTCCACGACCTGACGCCGCTGCGCCGGGTCGAGGAGATGCGCGCCGATTTCGTCGCCAATGCCAGCCACGAGCTGCGCACGCCGCTCGCCGCGTTGTCTGGCTTCATCGACACCTTGCAGGGACCGGCGCGCGAGGACGCGCGGGCGCGCGAGCGCTTCCTCGGCATCATGCACACCCAGGCCACCCGCATGGCCCGGCTGATCGACGACCTGCTGTCGCTGTCGCGGGTCGAACTGTCGGCCCATGTGCGGCCCGAGGCCTCGATCGATATCGTGCCGATCATCCGCCAGGTGGCCGACGGGCTCGAGGCGCTGGCCAGCGAGCGCCAGGTCGAGATCGACGTCGACCTGCCACAGGCGCCGGTCACGATCGCCGGCGACCGCGAGGAACTGCTCCGCCTGTTCGAGAACCTGATCGAGAACGCGCTCAAATACGGGGCCTCGGGCGGCCGCGTCATAGTGTCGCTCAATCAGACCGTTTCGGGCGCATCGGGCGAGGGGAGCCCCGAAATCCGTGTCATGGTACGGGATTTCGGCCCCGGCATCGCCCCGGAGCACCTGCCGCGGCTGACCGAGCGGTTCTACCGGGTGGACGTCGGCGACAGCCGTAACCAGGGCGGAACCGGCCTCGGATTATCGCTGGTGAAACATATTCTTAACCGTCATCGCGGGCGTCTTCTGATCGAGAGCGTGCCGAAGAATGGCGCGACTTTTACCGCGTGTTTTCCCCGGCCGAAGACCCCCCTGCCGACACAAAGCTAAGCATTTTCAGCCGTTTAGTGCTGTCATCCAACTGTCATCCAACCTTCGTAAAAGCAGCACCGACCGCTCCTAGATGGACCGGCGTGGGCGCGATCGGGCGCAATTGGCGCTTCGCTCACAAGATGGAGACCACCCCATGAATTTCATCAAAGCAATCGTCGTTGCCGGCATGGTGGCCGCTTCGACGTCAGCCTTCGCTGCCGATATTACCGGCGCAGGCGCAACGTTTCCGTTCCCGATTTATTCGAAGTGGGCTGACGCCTACAAGAAGGACACCGGCAATGGCCTGAACTATCAGTCGATCGGTTCTGGCGCCGGCATCAAGCAGATCCAGGCCAAGACCGTGACCTTCGGCGCCACCGACGCGCCGCTCAAGGCCGAGCAGCTCGAGAAGGACGGCCTCGTCCAGTGGCCGATGGTGATGGGCGCGATCGTTCCGGTCGTGAACGTCGAAGGCATCAAGTCGGGCGACCTCGTGCTCTCCGGCGAAGTGCTCGGCGATATCTACCTCGGCAAGATCACCAAGTGGAATGACGCGGCGATCGCCAAGCTCAATCCGAAGCTGACCCTGCCGGCCGACGCGATCACCGTCGTGCGCCGTTCGGATGGCTCGGGCACCACCTTCAACTTCACCGACTACCTCTCCAAGTCGAACGCCGACTGGAAGTCCAAGGTCGGTTCCGGCACCGCGGTCGAGTGGCCGGTCGGCGTCGGCGCCAAGGGCAACGAAGGCGTTGCCGGCAACATCAGCCAGACCAAGAACGCGATCGGCTATGTCGAATACGCCTATGCCAAGCAGAACAAGCTGACCTACACCGCGCTGGTCAACAAGGCCGGCAAGACCGTGCAGCCGACCATCGCCGCCTTCCAGGCCGCGGCGTCGAACGCCGACTGGTCCAAGGCTCCCGGCTACTACGTGATCCTGACCGACCAGCCGGGCGAAGCCTCCTGGCCGATCACCGCGGCGACCTTCATCCTGATGCACAAGGACTCGACCGACAAGGCGGCCTCGCAGGAAGCGCTCAAGTTCTTCAAGTACGCCTTCGAGAAGGGTGGCAAGGCGGCCGAAGAGCTCGACTACATCCCGATGCCGGAATCGGTCGTCAAGCTGATCGAGAAGACCTGGTCCTCGGACATCAAGAGCTAAGTCCGACGCTTTGAACAACGCCTGTGCCGCCTCTCAAGGGCGGCACAGTTCGGCCGATTGAGATCCGGGCTCCATCACCGCGGCAGGAAACGCGGGGCGGGGCCCGGGTTGGCGCCTCGGGAGGCGCAAGCCGGAACGACGCCCGGCCAAATGCGTCAGTGAAGATCGCTTCGGGGCGTAGCGGTTTGCGTGGCTTTCACATAGTAATGAGGGAATTGGCGTGGCAGACATGGCTGTTCAGAGCGATGTGATGGAAGCCGCGGGACCTTACGATCGCGCCAAGGCCCTCAGCGCCTTCAAGCTCGGTGATCTCACCTTCTATTGGATCACTCGTATCTCGGCGATCTCGGTCCTGTTGATCCTCGGCGGCATCATCCTGTCGCTGATCGCGGGCGCCTGGCCGGCGATGAAGGAATACGGCTTCGCCTTCCTCTGGACGCAGCGCTGGGCGCCCTCGGCCGATCCGCCGGTGCTCGGCGCGCTCGGCCCGATCTACGGCACGCTGATCACCTCGGTCATCGCGATGCTGATCGCCATTCCGGTCGGCATCGGCATCGCCATCTTCCTCACCGAACTCTGCCCGCAAATGCTGCGCCGCCCGATCGGCATCGCCATCGAGCTGCTCGCCGGCATCCCCTCGATCATTTACGGCATGTGGGGCTTCTTCGTGCTGGGCCCGTTCCTGGCCAACACGTTCCAGCCCTTCATGATCCGGATCTTCGAGGGCGTCCCGGTGCTGGGCGCGGTGTTCGCCGGCCCGCCCTCCTATCTCAGCCTGTTCAACGCCGCGCTGATCCTCGCCATCATGGTGCTGCCCTTCATCACCGCGATCTCGGTCGACGTGTTCAAGACCGTGCCGCCGGTGCTGAAGGAGGCCGCCTACGGCATGGGCTGCACCACCTGGGAAGTCGTCCGCAGCGTCGTGATCCCCTACACCCGGGTGGGCGTGATCGGCGGCATCATGCTGGCGCTCGGCCGCGCGCTCGGCGAGACCATGGCGGTGACCTTCATCATCGGCAACTCGTTCCGCATCTCGTCGTCGATCTTCGCGCCGGGCACCACGATCTCGGCGGCGATCGCATCCGAATTCGCCGAGAGCGACGGCCTGCACCAGTCCGGCCTGATCCTGCTCGGCCTCCTGCTGTTCGTGCTGACCTTCTTCGTGCTCGCCGGCGCCCGGCTGATGCTGATGCGGCTTGAAACGAAGGCGGGGAAGTAACGCCATGAACCCGATCTACAAATCCCGCCGCCGCAGCGACATCGTCATTCGCGCACTCTGTGTCGGCGCGGCGCTGTTCGGCGTCACCTGGCTGGCGCTGATCCTGATCACGCTGCTCTATAACGGCGTTGCCGGCCTCAGCGTCCAGCTGTTCACCCAGAACACGCCGCCGCCGGGCTCGACCGATGGCGGCCTGCTCAACGCCATCGTCGGTTCGGTCATCATGACGGTGATCGGCGTCGGCATCGGCGCGCCGCTCGGCCTGTTCGCCGGCACCTACCTCGCCGAGTACGGCAAGCACGACAGGCTCACCTCGGTGATCCGCTTCATCAACGACATCCTGCTCAGCGCGCCCTCGATCATCATCGGCCTGTTCATCTACGGTGCGGTGGTGGTGCCGATGCGCGGTTTCTCGGCGATCGCCGGCAGTCTCGCGCTCGCCGTGATCGTGATCCCGGTTGTGCTGCGCACCACCGAGGACATGCTGCTGCTGGTGCCCAACCCGCTGCGCGAGGCGGCCTCCGCGCTCGGCCTGCCGCGGTCGCTGGTGATCAAGCGGATCGCTTATCGTGCTGCGCGTAGCGGTTTGATCACCGGCGTGCTGCTGGCGACTGCCCGCGTCGCCGGCGAGACCGCGCCGCTGCTGTTCACCGCGCTGTCGAACCAGTTCTTCAGCCTGGATCTGACCAAGACGATGGCCAACCTGCCGGTGACCATCAACAACTTCGTGCAGAGCCCCTACGCCTACTGGAAAGAGCTGGCGTGGAGCGGTGCGCTGCTCATCACCTTCACTGTGCTCGCGCTGAATATCGGCGCGCGTATCCTTGGTGCCGAAAGGGCCGCAAAATGACCGAGCTTTCCGTCTCCACGACTGCCGCGAGCCACGTTCCGCAGGTGCCGCTGCCGGAAGCGCCGCCGAAAGTCACGGTGCGCAACCTCAACTTCTATTACGGCGAGCACCACGCGCTGAAGAACATCAATCTGACGCTCGGCACCAACCGCGTCACGGCGTTCATCGGCCCGTCCGGCTGCGGCAAGTCGACCCTGCTGCGCATCTTCAACCGGATGTATGATCTCTATCCGGGCCAGCGCGCGGTCGGCCAGCTGATGCTGGACCAGACCAACATTCTCGATCCCAAGCTCGACCTCAACCTGCTGCGCGCGCGGGTCGGCATGGTGTTCCAGAAGCCGACGCCGTTCCCGATGACGATCTACGAGAACATCGCCTTCGGCATCCGCCTCTACGAGAAGATCTCGAAGTCCGAGATGGACGACCGGGTCGAGAAGGCGCTGCGCGGCGGCGCGCTGTGGAACGAGGTCAAGGACAAGCTGAACGCTTCCGGCCTGTCGCTCTCGGGCGGCCAGCAGCAGCGCCTGTGCATTGCGCGCACCGTGGCGGTGCGTCCCGAGGTGATCCTGTTCGACGAGCCGTGCTCGGCGCTTGATCCGATCTCGACCGCCAAGGTCGAGGAGCTGATCCAGGAGCTGTCCGAGGACTATACGATCGCGATCGTCACCCACAACATGCAGCAGGCGGCCCGCGTCTCCGACAAGACCGCCTTCATGTATCTCGGTGAGCTGATCGAGTTCGACGACACCAACAAGATCTTCACCTCGCCGAGCGATCGACGCACCCAGGACTACATCACCGGCCGGTTCGGTTGACCGGGCTGAGGAGAGAGATGATGGCTTCCGAACATACCGCCAAGGCATTCGACAGCGACCTGCAGGAGCTGACCCGCCTGGTCGCCGAGATGGGCGGCCTCGTCGAGCGGATGATCACCGAGTCGGTCGACGCGCTGATCCGCCGCGACGTCGCGCTCGGCAAGCGCGTGGTTGCCGCCGACATCGAGATCGACAATCTGCAGCGCGTCATCGAAGAGCGTGCGGTGCTGACGATCGCCCGCCGCCAGCCGATGGCGATCGACCTGCGCGAAATCGTCAGCGCGATGCGCGTCGCCACCGACCTCGAGCGGATCGGCGACCTCGCCAAGAACATGGGCAAGCGCGTCGCGGCGCTGGAGAGCGATTTCCAGCCGCTGAAGCTGATCCGCGGCCTGGAGCACATGACCGACCTCGTGCTGTCGCAGGTCAAGTCGGTGCTCGACGCCTATGCCGCGCACGATCTGCCGGCGGCGATGAACGTCTGGAAGGGCGACGAGGAGGTCGATGCGATCTGCACCTCGCTGTTCCGCGAGCTCTTGACCTACATGATGGAGGATCCGCGCAATATCTCGTTCTGCATCCATCTGATGTTCTGCGCCAAGAACATCGAGCGGATCGGCGATCACGCCACCAATATCGCCGAGACCGTGTTCTACATGATCGAGGGACAGCAGATCACCGACAAGCGCCCGAAGGGCGACATGACCAACTTTGCCACCACGGTGCCGGGTACCTAGGACATGATCCGCTAGCGCGGAGCCGGATTGTCTTCACGACAAGTCGTTTCCGCGGGGATTATGCTCAGGAAAGTAAGCGTTTCGGTTTGCGTCTGGGCAACGGATCACCACAGAGAGAGAACTTAAACCGATGAGCGCACGCATTCTGGTAGTCGAAGACGAGGAAGCGCTGACGACACTGTTGCGCTACAACCTCGACGCGGAAGGCTACGATGTCGAAACGGTCGGGCGCGGCGACGATGCCGATACCCGCCTGAAGGAGCGCGTTCCCGACCTCGTGGTACTGGACTGGATGCTGCCGGGCCTGTCCGGCATCGAGCTGTGCCGCCGTTTGCGGGCGCGGCCCGAGACCAAGCAGCTCCCGATCATCATGCTGACCGCGCGCGGCGAGGAGAGCGAGCGCGTGCGCGGGCTTGCCACCGGCGCCGACGACTACATCGTCAAGCCGTTCTCGGTGCCGGAACTGCTGGCACGGGTGAAGGGCCTGCTGCGCCGCGCGAGCCCGGAGCGGCTTGCGACCGTGCTGACCTATGGCGACATCGAGCTCGATCGCGAGAAGCGCCGCGTGGCGCGCTCGGGACGTCCGATCGATCTCGGTCCGACCGAGTATCGGCTGCTCGAATTCTTCCTCGAGCATCCCGGCCGCGTGTTCAGCCGCGAACAACTGCTCGACAGCGTCTGGGGCCGCGACATCTATATCGATGAGCGTACCGTCGACGTGCATATCGGCCGCCTGCGCAAGCTGCTCAATCCCGGCCGCGAGCAGGATCCCATCCGCACCGTGCGCGGCGCCGGCTACGCGCTCGACGATCGCTTCGCAAAGGCCGAGCCGCAGCCGTAAGGCCGTGCAGCAATCGCAATCCGCAACACGGCGTCGTCCCGGCGTAAGCCGGGATCCATAACCACGAATGGGTGTTGTTAGAAAGCCGTCTGGCCGCTTGCCGATTGCGCCGGCCGCGGCGTATGGGTCCCGGCTTTCGCCGGGACGACGCTTGTGGATGCATCCGGGCTACGAGCCACAAAAAATCCCCGCTTTCGCGGGGATTTATTTTGCAGTCCAGGCAGTTTCCCGAGTGCTTACTTGATCTGTGGCTTCGCCGAGGGCCGGCGGCGATCGGCGGCGGGCTGGTAGGCGACGCGCGAGTGATGCGCGCAATAGGGCAGGCCGGCGAGCGCCTTGCCGCCGCAGAAGAAGAATTCCGGGCTCGAGGGATCGCCGACCGGCCAATGGCAGGTGGCCTCGTTGAGCTCGAGCAGCGACAGCCGCTGGCTCATCGGCACCACATTGTCGAAGGAGATCGGATCCGGCTCCATCTCGACCTCGAAAGCGTGCGCGAGCGCGGTGTTGCCGCGCGAGACCGGGCGCGCCACTCGCATCATGTGCTGGGCGGGGCGCGCCTTGCGTTGCCGCGGCGCAGCCGTGGAGGGTGCCTTGGCGCGGCCGGAGAGGCCGAGCCGATGCACTTTGCCGATCACGGCGTTTCGCGTCACATTGCCAAGTTCCGCCGCGATCTGGCTGGCCGAGAGGCCGGATTCCCAGAGCTTCTTCAGCTGCTCGACGCGATCGTCGGACCAGGTCAATACAGTCATCGCATTCTTCCTTTCGCATGGCGCCGGCCAGTCATCGGAGCGGCGCTGCGAGCCAATCTGGACAAATATCCCTGCGGCCAGAATCCCTTAGCCCTCGCCGGGCGCGGTGTTGCGCCCGAACGTTTACGCGAGAACGAAGGCTACTTAGAGGGTCCAGTACTGCCGCACGAGATGTCGTACCCGACAGGCCAAACGCTACAATATGGCGTGACTCTGGCGCAAGAGTCCGCGGCCGTGCGTCCACATGTTCCCACAAAGTTAAGCATTGCTATGAGGCTTTTCCACCGCACCGGAATGCTCCGGATTGCGCTGGTTTCGCATTGCAGGAAGGCCGGCAAAGGCCGGCTCCTGGCGATTGACACTGACCGGCCGCCGCTTAGAATGACCTGCACGTGCCGCCCGCAAAGGCGGCCGTTTTGTTTTCCGAAGCTGGCGGTTGCTGCGTTGGCGTCAAGGCGCGCGGCAATTGACGGTTTCAAACCGGCAGTGAACGCCATGACCAACGCCTCGTCGCATCTGCTCCCCGTCTTCGCCCGGGTCGATCTCGGCTTCGAGCGCGGTGAAGGCGCCTGGCTGATCGCAACCAACGGCGACCGCTATCTCGATTTCACCTCGGGTGTCGCGGTGAACGCGCTCGGACACGCGCATCCGCATCTGGTCAAGGCGCTGCAGGAGCAGGCGACCAAGCTCTGGCACATGTCGAACCTGTTCAAGAGCCCGGACGGCGAGGTGCTGGCCGCGCGGCTGTG
>DASVOL010000442.1:0-8784 GCA_036383375.1 Bradyrhizobium sp.
TGGTCACCGCATGCGCCCTGGCGTGAACATATTTGATCGCGCCGTCCGGCATCAGCAACCGGTAGCCGTGCTCGAAGTCCTTGCCGTCGAGCGAGGCGCTGTCGACGGTCCGCTGCACGCGGCTGCGATCATCCGGATGGATGCGCTGAAGGACGGTGGCATGCTTGACGGAAGGCGCGCGGTCGAATCCGAAGATCCTGAACGTTTCTTCCGACCAGATCACCTCGCCGCTGGCGACGTGCCAGCCGAAGCTGCCGGTGTGGCTCAATCGCTGGGCTTCGCTCAGGTACATTTCGCTCTGCTGCAGCGCGTTTTCGGCCTGTTTGCGCTCGGTGATGTCTTCGCATGCGATCAGCACGATCAATCGGTCGTCCTGCCGCCGCACGGCCTTGGCATTTTCACGAACCCAAAGTCCTGAGCCGTCCTTGCGGACCTTCCGGATTTCCCAATTGTGGGTTTGGCCGATGTTGTCGAGGCACGCCGCGACGTTGCGCTGCACCGCCGGGTGGTCTTCGGCGGCAAAGACCCGCAGCACGGATTGTCCGAGCAATTCGTCGACGGTGTAGCCGAGTTGCGCCGCGCCAAATGTGTTGACCGACAGCACGAGACCCGTGGCGTCGACCATGAAGTACATGACCGGGTTGTGCTCGAACACCTCCCGCCACTGCGCTTCGCTGCTCCGCAGGGCTTCGACCGCGCGCTCTTCGCCGCTTGTCCGGCCGCGCAACATGGCCTCCATTTGCCTGTGGGTACGGCCCACCACGCCCATCATCAGCAATGCGGCGGCAAGCGAGGCGATCAGCAGCGCCAGCGCGATCAGATGGGCGGAAGCGGCAGGCTGCGGACCAAGCAGCAGCCCAATGCAGGTTGCGGCCAAAGCCAACACCATGCCGCCGAGCAGCCATTGCTCGGCCGACCAGGACCGCGTGGTCGGGATGCGCATCATCGGTAGCACCAGCACTTGGCCGTCCAGCACTTGGCCATCACGGGCCGCGCTGCGTCGCTAGGTGACCGCTATCATCAGCGGCGACAACGTCGCCCTCCTTACACACTGCACATTAGCAGCTTTCTCGACGTCCGAACCGGATAGTGGGGGCGATTTTTGGCGATCCACGCGCATTGCGTGAGATCGCGCGGAAAGCGCAATCGTCGGACCAACGCAGGCCCAGGTTGCGGCTAAACCAAAGTATGTCGTCCCCATCCGAATGTAACGGCCGGATCAACCTCCGTTCAATGGCCGGTTTCCTCCCGGCGGCTACGCTTATTGGGTAACTCGATGACAGTAGAGGCCTCCGGGGTTCAGCAATCGTCAATCCGAGACGGGAGATTGAAATGCCCAACACGCGCCTGCATCTGATCCTTTGCTCCGACGATGTCGGGCGCGAGACCACGCCTCAGAGGCGTCACCGCAGTTTCCAGCCCTTCGTTATCGATGGCGGCAAGCAAGCCGCGAGCGTGCCGGCCGGCAACCCCTGGATCGATCTGCTCGACGTCTTCGATTTGGGCGCTGTGCTCTGTCAGGCGAGCTACCTGGCCTTGCTGGGGGCGAGCCTCGCGACGCTGCAGTCGCAATTGAACGTGCCGGATCCAGGATCGTAGCCCGCTCTGGATCCAAGTCCGGCAGGCTGCCGGGACCGAAGCGCTGGCTGCTCACGCCTGGGTCGCGCAAAACGGGTCCGACAACAGCCTCCGGGAGAGCCCGGAATCCACTCCCCGTCTAGCCCCGGCCCTGATGGATTCCGGGCTCAGTTTCTCCGATCGCCTCCCCAAAAGCGGCGGAACAAGGCCGGCGCCGTCGCTGCGCCATCGATCTTCCGGCCGTCGCAAATTGCAGACATTTTTCCGAAAGATGCCCGGTTCGCTTTAGCCGCTTTTGAAGCACCTGATTATTGGATCGGTCCGGCAACGGCATCGCTCCGCGGAGCTGTGCGTTGGGTTCGCGCACTGACAGTTCAGGGGCCGGTCAACATGAATCAGGCACAACACCAGAAGCCTTTTCCTAAAGGCGATGTTTCCGTCACCAAGGATGAGGAAGCAGGCGCACGCGGATTGCAGCGCGACTTGCAGGACCGGCTGCAGCCGGCGCACGACGAGCCGATCAGCGAGCCCGTCGGCGACAGCACGCCCCACCCGGAAGCGCCCGCAGGCGCGGGCCGGTGGGTTCGACGCCTGCTCAAGGTCGGCATCGGCCTTGCGATCGTTGCCGTGTTCGGATGGCTGCCGCTGAAAGCCGTGCTGCAGACCTCGAGCGTCGAAGCCGTGGTCAATGCCCGGATCGTGACCTTGCGCTCGCCGATCGACGGCACCGTGAGCGCGAAGCCGCAGCAGAGCTCGACGCAGCTCAGCGTGGTCCACGAGGGCGATGCGATCCTTCACGTCGTCAACGCGCGCGGCGATCGCGTGCGGCTCGACGATCTCCGGCGGCAGATGTCCCGGATGGAAAATGAGCGCCCGAGTTTCGCCGCCAAGCTTGCGGCCGCCGAGACGGCGCAACAGGACCTTGCCCGCCAGGCCGGCCAGTTCCGTGACGGTCGCATCCTTCAGCTCGAGGCACGTATCGCCGAAATCCAGACCGCGATCGAGGCCGCTTCTGCGCGGCGCGAGGAAGCCACCGCGGCGGTCGAGCGCGCCTCCTCGCTGATCAAATCGGGCAGCGTCTCGACGGTCGAAATGGCCCGGCTGACGCGCGAGCAGTCGATCGCCCAGCAAACCGAGATCGGCGCGCAGCGCCGGCTCGATGCCGCCAAGGTCGAACTCACGGCGGCCAGGAACGGCACCTATCTCGGCGACAGCTACAACGACCGGCCGAGCTCCGTGCAGCGCGAGGAGGAGATGCGGCAGCGCGTCAGCGATCTGCGCGCCGACCTGGCGCATTCCGATGCCGAGATCGATTGGCTCACCCACGAGATCGCCTCGGAGCAGCTGCATTATGTCAACCGGGCGGAAGCCGACATCAAGGCGCCGGTCGCCGGGCGCATCTGGGAGATGATGACCTCGCCGGGCGAGGACGTCAGGGCCGGGCAGCCTTTGCTCAAGCTGCTCGATTGCTCAGGCGCCGTGGTCACCGCCAACGTCACCGAAGGCGTCTACAACCGCCTCAGGCTCGGCGAGCAGGCGAGCTTCGAGCCGAATGACGGCAGCGCCGCAGTCAAAGGTGAGATCGTCAACCTCACCGGCGCGTCGGGTGCGCCGGCAAACCTCGCGATCAATCCGGATGCGCTGAACAAGGAACCGTATCGGGTGACGGTCTCGATGCCGGAGCTCGATACCACGGGCAAGGAATGCGCGGTCGGCCGCACCGGGCGGGTGGTGTTCAACACGGACGCGGCAAAGCCATGATGACGGCATTTGCGCCCGGGCTGGTCGCCTTCGGTGCCTGCCTTGCGATCCTGCCCTTGCTCCGGCGCGAGCAGACGCTGGCCCGCGTCGTGATGACCGGCATGTCGTTCCTGCTGCTGTTGCACTACTTCGTCTGGCGGGTGACCCAGACCTTGCCGCCGCTGGGACTCACGGCCGATGCCGTGATCGGCTATCCCTTCCTGGTGGCCGAGGGGGCCTCGATGATCGCGGTGTGCCTGTCGTTATTGTTTCTCAGCCGGACCATCGATCGCTCATCCGAGGTCAATGCCCTTCTTCGTCGACCCAAAACGTCGACGGATGCGCCGCGCGTCGACGTTTTCATCTGCACGTATAATGAGGAAAAGGCGATCCTCGAGCGCACCATCATCGGTGCGACCGGGCTGAACTATCCCAACTATCGCGTCTGGGTGCTCGACGATGGGCGCAGGCTCTGGCTGCGCCGGCTCGCCCAGGAGCTCGGTTGCAACTACCTGACCCGTCCGGACAACCGCCACGCCAAGGCCGGCAACATCAATCATGCCCTCCAGCATGTATCCGCCCTGCCGGATCCACCGCAGTTCATCTCGATCCTCGATGCGGATTTTGTCCCGATGCCGGATTTCCTGACGCGGGCGATGAGCCTGATGCAGGACGGCACCGTCGGCGTCGTGCAGACGCCGCAGCACTTCATCAATCCGGATCCGATCCAGACCAATCTCGCCGCAACCGACGTCTGGCCCGACGAACAGCGGTTCTTCTTCGACATCCTGATGCCGGCCAAGGATGCCTGGGGCACTGCGTTCTGCTGCGGCACGTCATCCTTGATCCGCTTTTCCGGCCTGATGCAAATCGGCGGCTTCCCGACCGACTCCGTGACGGAGGATTACCTCGTCACGCTGCGGCTGAAGGAGAAGGGCCTGCGCACGGTCTATCTCAACGAACGCTTGACGCTCGGCCTCGCGCCGGAAGGATTGAAGGAATACATCACCCAGCGCGGGCGCTGGTGTCTCGGCTTCATGCAGATCGTCCGCGGTCGCAGCGGACCGTTCTCGCGGCAATCGAAACTCGAATTCATGGATCGGTTGTCGTTGGTCGACGCCTTCATGAGCTGGTCGGCAGTCTATGGCACCAAGGTGTTCGGCCTGATCGTGCCCTGGCTCTTTTTGCTGTTCGGGATCAAGGCGGTCCACGCCGACCTGTCCGAGTTGCTGAAATACTTCATGCCGTTCTATGTCTGGCACGCCTTCACGATGGCCTGGATTTCGCGCGGCCGCTCGCTCGCGATCATGACCGACGTCTCGCAATACATCGCCGCGCCCGCGGTGCTGAAGGCGGTCGTGACCGGCCTCGCCAGGCCGCAAGGCCACAAATTCAAGGTGACGGCCAAGGGCGGCGACCGCAACCGGCGCTTCATCGAGTGGCCGCTGCTGCGGCTCTACGGCAGCGCCTTGCTGATCACGCTGGTGGCGATCGCCTACGCCTTCATCCTGCATCTGCGCGGCGAAAACATCGCCTATGGCGGACTGGCGCTGGCCTGGAGCCTGTACAATTGCGTCGTGCTCGCGATCGTGTGCTTCATCTGCATCGAGCAACCGCGCCGCCGCAAGGCCGAGCGTTTCGAGCGCGACGAACCGATCCTGATCCACGAGGGCACCGAGCCGCGGCTGGTGCGGATGGCCGACATCTCGATCTCGGGTGCGCGCTTCATCGATCCCGCCCCGCCCTCAATCGGCACCTCGATCAAGTGCAATGTCTACGGCCAGAACGTGAGCGCGACCGTGGTCCGTCGCACCCGCGACGGCTTCGGCGTCCGTTTCGAGGACGCGGTTGCGACGCGCATCAATGTCGTGCGGGCCTTCTATGCCGGCGAATACGTTCGCGCCTTCAGCAGCGTGCGCGCGGCGCCGGTCGGCAGGGCGCTGCTGATGCGGCTGTTCGGGTAGTCTGGCGCGCTACCAGCAGGCACGAGTCGAGCCGTGGGGCGAGCCCGCCGCCAACTCCAACGCCGTCGTCCTGAGGTGCGAGCGGAGCGAGCCTCGACAGATGAATCGGCCGGGCTGGTGGCCGTCGATCCTTCGAGACGCCTGCTTCGCAAGGCTCCTCAGGATGACGGGAACTGATGCTGGCAAGCCGGCGAACGTCAGGCTGCCGGCTTCGCCGCCTGGTCCTCGCTCGACAACAGATGCAGCAGCGAACTCTTGATCGCGGCCTGCCGGGTCGGCGCGGTGATCTGGGCGCCGAGCAGGTCGGTGACATAGAACACGTCGCGGGCGCGTTCGCCGAAGGTCGCGACATGCGCCGAGGCGATGTTGAGGTTGAGCTTCGAGATCGCGGTGGTCAGCTGGTAGAGCAGGCCGGGGCGGTCGAGGCCGGAGACCTCGATCACGGTGTAGCGGTCGGACCACTGGTTGTTGATGGTCACTTCGGGCTCGACGATGAACGGGCGCGCCTTGCTGCGCACCGCGCGCTTGGCCACCGCCTCGGGCAACCTCAGCTTGCCTTCCAGCACCTGCTCGATCATCTCGCCGATCCGCGTCGCGCGGCGGCCCTCGTCATCGTCGCGGTCGTATTCGCGCGAGATCGAGATGGTGTCGAGCGCCCGGCCGTCGGTCGTGGTGTAGATCTGCGCGTCGACGATGTTGGCGCCGGCCGAGGCGCAGGCGCCCGCGATGATCGACAGCAGCCAGGGATGGTCGGTCGCCAGGATCGTGAGCTCGGTGACGGCACGGACCTCGTCGAAGCCGACATTGATCGCGAGCTTGTGGCCGGCCTGCTCGCTGGCGCGGATGAAGCGCGCCTGGCGGATCTTGCGTTGCAGCTCGACCTTGAGCCAGTAGGCCGGATAATGCCGGCCGATATAGGCGTTGAGCTCGACCTCCGGCCATTCGGTGAAGGCGCGGCGGAACTCGGCCTGCGCCACCGCGATGCGCTGGGCGCGGTTGACCTCGGAGAAGCCGCCGGTCAGCACCGGCTCTGTTTCATAGTACAGCGTGCGCAGGAGCTGCGCCTTCCAGCCGTTCCAGACGCCCGGGCCGACGCCGCGGATGTCGGCGGTGGTCAGGATCGTGAGCAGCTTCATCTGCTCGACGGATTGCACCACGGCGGCGAAATTCTCGATGGTCTTGCGGTCCGACAAATCGCGCGATTGCGCCACCGTCGACATCGTCAGATGTTCCTCGATCAGCCACGCCACCAGCTCGGTGTCGGCGGCCGAGAAGCCGAGCCGCGGGCAGAGCCGCCGCGCCACCTTGGCGCCGGCGATCGAATGATCCTCGGGCCGGCCCTTGGCGATGTCGTGCAGCAGGGTCGCTATATAGATCACCGGGCGGTGTTCGGGACGAATCTTGCGGAACAGGTCGCTGGCGACCGTGAACTCCTCGTTGCCGCCGCGCTCGATGTCCTGCAGGTAGCCGATGCAGCGGAGCAGATGCTCGTCCACCGTATAGTGGTGGTACATGTTGAACTGCATCATCGAGACGATCTTGCCGAAGGCGCGGATGAAATGACCGAGCACGCCGGTCTCGTTCATCCGCCGCAGTACGGTCTCGGCATCGTTCGAGGTCAGGATCTCCATGAACAGGCGGTTGGCTTCCTCATTGTCGCGAAGCTGGGTGTTGATCAGCTTCAGCGAGCGCGTCACCGTGCGCATCGCATCGGGATGGAAGGCGAGGTTGTTCTGCTGCGCGAGGCGGAAGATCCGGATCAAATTGACCGGATCGTGCTTGAACACATCGGGCGCGGCGAGGTTGATGCGGTTGTTGTCGACGATGAAGTCGTCGCTGCCGGCCACTCGCCGTCGCTTGGCGCCGGGCCGCAGCCGCGCCACCATCCGGCTCAGTACCGGCGCCGGCTTGTTGTGCTCCTCCTCGAGCTTGGCGCACAGGATCGCGGTGAGATCGCCGACGTCCTTGGCGATCAGGAAGTAGTGCTTCATGAAGCGCTCGACGTCCTGCATGCCGGGATGCGAGGTGTAGCCGAGGCGGACCGCGATCTCGCGCTGCATGTCGAACGACAGCCGCTCCTCGGCGCGCCCTGCAAAGAAGTGCAGATTGCAGCGGACCGACCACAGGAAGTCGGCGCAGCGGCGGAACGTGCGGTACTCCTGCGCGTCGAACACGCCGCGCTCCAGCAGCTCGTCGGTTTCGCGCACGCGGTAGACGTATTTCGCGATCCAGAACAGCGTATGCAGGTCGCGCAGGCCGCCCTTGCCGTCCTTGACGTTGGGCTCGACCAGATAGCGCGACTGGCCGGCGCGGCGATGCCGCTCCTCGCGCTCGGCGAGCTTGGCGGTGACGAATTCCGCCGCGGTGCCCTGCACCACTTCCTTGTCGAAGCGTTCGACCAGCTCGTCGTAGAGCGGCTGGTCGCCGGTCAGAAAGCGCGTCTCCAGGATCGCGGTGCGGATCGTCATGTCGCCGCGCGCCTGGCGGATCGATTCATCGACCGAGCGCGTGGCGTGGCCGACCTTCAGCCCCATGTCCCAGAGGCAATAGAGGATGGCTTCGGCGACCTGCTCGCCCCAGGCGGTCTGCTTGTAGGGCAGGATGAACAACAGATCGATGTCCGATTCCGGCGCCATCAGCCCGCGGCCATAGCCGCCGGTCGCGACCACGGCCATGCGCTCGGCGCCCGAGGGGATCGGCGAGTGATAGAGATGCCGGGTCGCTGCCGCGTAGAGGATGCGGATGATCTCGTCCTGCACGAAACAAAGCCGTTCCGCGCAGCGGCGGCCGTGGCGGTCCTTCAGCAGCAGCGTCTGTGCGGTGGCGCGCGCTGCGATCAGCTCGGCCTTGAGCAGCTGCGCCATCGCGGCGCGGAACTGGTCCTCGCGGCCGGCATGCTGTTCGGCGAGTGCATTGACCGCCGCGGTGATCCGCTCGGTCTCGAAACGATCATCCGCTTCAGGGCGGACTTCGGCTACGACGCTGTCCATACGTTCTTCCGATATCGGACGGAGCTGTTGCTGTCACGGACCAAAGTATAAGGACAGCAGCTCCATGCTCTCCTGACGACGCCGTGAGCAAGATCGTTCTCGCGCCGCCAAACAAAGGGTAGAGATTTTCTCGTTGACCGCAAGGCTAACTCATTGAATTAAAAGACTGTTTATTAATCAACCTGAGGGGGTCGACCAATGCAGAAATTTTCCCGGCGCGCTTTCGCGACGCTGTTCGCGATCTCCGCGTTGCTGCCCGGCACGGCGCTCGCCGCCGACGCGCCGAAGGAGATCCGGATCGACTGGGCGACCTACAATCCGGTGTCGATGGTCCTGAAGCAGAAGGGCCTCTTGGAGAAGGAGTTCGCCAAGGACGGCATCAGCATCGTCTGGGTGCAGTCGGCCGGCTCCAACAAGGCGCTCGAATTCCTCAACGCCGGTTCGATCGATCTCGGCTCGACCGCGGGCTCGGCCGCTTTGGTCGCCCGGATCAATGGCAACCCGATCAAGTC
>DASVOL010000443.1:0-2264 GCA_036383375.1 Bradyrhizobium sp.
GCGGTCGCCTGGCCGCGCGGGCTGTCGAACTGGAACTCAATCAGCGGCACCAATTGATTCAACGGCTCGTCTTTCGGCGGTCCGCCGTCGAACCGCCTTGTCAGATACAGCGTGCTGTACTGGATCGAGAAGCCCCAGTGCAGCGTCTCGACCGCCGGCGAAAGGATGGCATCAAATCGGCCCGTCACCGGATTCGGGGCCAGCGCCCGGCCTGCCGTTCCGAGGGGAATCTCGTCGACCGCCGCGCCGGTGACGGCAAATGGGCGCAACCATGACACCGAGTCCGGAAGGTCACCGAACCCTTTGCCGAAGAAGATGCCTGGTTGGATCGTGTCGGGTGCGTCGGCGCCGACCGCGACGGCGCCGGAGTGGCCGATGCCCCAGGCGAGGCTGACCGACATCAGCGCTTCGTGGCGGTTGTCGCGGTACGCCTCATACTTGAGACCGATATTGGTCTTGTCGAAGCCTGACGTGCGGCCGTTCGGCCAGTTCTGGTGCAGCCATGAGCTGTCGACGGTGAACGCGAGCGTCGGCGTCAACAGGCGGGCAAAGGCCCCATTGATGCGGCTCTCGGCGACATTGCTGCCCTGTGCGGGATGATCGAGGTAGCTGAAATTGGGCAGGATGAGCTCGTCGGCGACGGCGGGGTCGTCGAATGTCATCGTGCCGGCGAAATAGCGGTTGCCCGCGATGCCATGCGCGTGCGCCGCCTGCGTCCACAGCAGCGGTGCGATCAGCAGCGCGCCTCTGCGGAGAATGTTCGGCCTGCTCGCCATCGCCCTGCCTGGAGTAAACTGTCGCTTGATCAATATAGGGGGCCCCCCTATACCTACGACTCATGTCGCACACCATCAAGCACAAGTCCAAGCTGATGGGCCGGGTCAGGCGCATCAAAGGGCAGATCGAGGCGGTCGAGCGTGCGCTCGAATCCGAGCTCGGCTGTGCCGACGTGCTGATGCTGGTCGCCTCGGTGCGCGGAGCGGTGAACGGGCTGACCGCCGAGCTGCTCGAAGATCATATCCGTCATCACGTCGTCGATCCCGCCCAAGAGAAAAATCCCGAGAGGGCGCAAGGCGCGGCCGACCTGATCGATGTCGTCCGCACCTACCTCAAGTGAAGCGATAGCCGGGAGGGGCTCCAGCGAGCCAAAGCCGGATAGGTGGCAACCTGGTTCCCAGGAACGAAGGGCGCCGTCTGCCGTTAGCCAGCGGGAGGAATTCACCAATGCGTTATCTTTCGATCATAGTCCTTTGTGCCGCTGCCGTGATGAGCAGCGGTGCCGCGCTGGCGCAACATGCCGGCACCAAGTCCGAACAATCCGCGTGCTCGCGCGATGCACAGCGTTTCTGCCGCAAGGACCTCGGCAATGACGGCGCCGTGCAGAGCTGTCTTCAGGCGAAGCGCACGAGCCTGAGTGCAAGCTGCAAGAAGGTCTTTGAGAGCCACGGCATGTAACCGCTACCTGCCGGTGTGGCGCAATGGGTCCGGGCGACGGTGGTCCGCGCCATCCGGAAGGTGCTTCAGTCCAGCGTCGAGTAGATGGCGTTCGGCTGGCGGCTCGACTTCACGTCGTCGCTGGAGGCCTTGTCGGTGTAGCTGTTGCCGAAATTGCTTCGGACATAGTTCACCACGGCTGCGACCTGGTCGTCGTCGAGGAAGCCGCCAAAACCAGGCATGGCCTTTTGCCCGTAGAGAACCAGATAGATCGGATAGCCCGCGCTCTCGAGGTTCTTGTTGCCGGCGAGCGCGGGATAGGCTCCTGCGCCGACTGCGCCCTTGCCGTCGGGCATGTGACAGCCCTGGCAGATGGTCGCATAGAGCGTCTTGCCGTCCCTGGCCGCGAATTTGTTGGCGCCGACCACACCCGCCGAATCCGCAAGGCCCATCCGCGCAGGAAAGCTGATCGCCGCCATCGCCATCAGGCCGATCGCGATGCGTCGGGACGCGCGCCGTGCGCCGGGGACATCGCGGAATGAAATGCTGCCGCCGATCATGTCAGTTTCCTCCAACCGCGCGCTTGTGCAGGCGCTCAATGGCGGAGAGCGAGGACAGGATGGCGCCCTCCTGCCAGGCGTTGACATAGGAGCAATGCTCGCCGGCGAGGACGACGCGCCCGTCGATGGCGCACAGGTTCTTGTAGTGATCGCGCCGCGTATCCTCCTTCCACATGCCGAAGCAACCCAGCGTCCATGGCACGCGGTGCCAGGACACGGCGATGCCATTGTCGAACTCTTTCATCATCTGCGGATGCAGCTTGCTGCCAT
>DASVOL010000444.1:0-6389 GCA_036383375.1 Bradyrhizobium sp.
GATGACCCAGGACAGCAGCGCGCTCGCGATCGGCGCGACGTAGAGCACGAGCGAGGTCCGCACCGACCCGAACCTTGCGCCGAGCCAGGCGAAGCCGGCATAGGCGATCAGGCCCGGCACAAGACCGGCGAAGACATAGGCCTCGAACGCCCGGGCGTTGAACACCGCAGCCGGCGTCGCCCACATCTCCTGGAGCGCGGGCGGCAGCGAGCACAGCGCGCCGGCCGCCGAGAACAGGCTGACCCGCGCCAGCAGCGAGGCTTGCGGCGCGACGCGCGATTGCACCAGCGTGTAGCCGGACCAGCCGAGCATCGCGCACACCACCAGGAGGTCGCCCCAGGCCGCGCTCGATTGCGTCAGGTTTTCCAGATGGCCGCCGGAGACGATCAACAGCGCACCGGCGAGCGCCAGCGCCGTGCCCAGCCATTGCAGCGGACCGATATGCTCGATGCCGAGCGCGGCCGAGATCAACAGCACCATGATCGGCGACAGCGCGAAGATCAGCGCGATATGGATCGCCGTGGTGGTGATGCCCGCGATGTAGACCGGGCCCCCGCACAGGAACATGCCGAGGAAGCCCGCGGCGAGAATCGGCCAAAAGTTCTGCACCAGCGGGATCTTGCCGTTCCTGACCGCCGCGAGCGCGAACGGCGCCAGGCCGATGGCGATGATGCTCCAGCGGAAGAAGGCCAGCGAGAACGGCGGCACCGAGCCGGCGAGGCCGCGCGCCAGCACCTGGTTGGAGGCCTGCCCGACCGCTACCAGGATGAACCCGGTCAGCGCGACCGCGTCCTCCCAGCCCGCAGCCGGGCGGCCGACCTGAGCTTTCGGCAGCTCCGCATCCATGACACCGCCCCCCTCAGCCGGCGCACGTTCACCCAGGACGGCTCGCGTCGGCGCGGCACGCCCCCGCGCTATTGCTCTGCCGCCTCGCGCTCCATGTCGCGGCCGGACATGTCCTCGCCCTGCATGTTGGCGTATTCGCGCGCCATCTCGCGCATCAGGAATTTGGCGGGGACGTCGTGATAGGTGCCGTGGTCGTTGACGTATTGCATGTAGGCGCGCCCCGCGCCGTCGAACGGGTGCAGCAGCGCATCCGAGTGACCGTCGAAATCGAGCGGCTTGACGCCGAGCTTGGCGCACAGCGTGTCGTTGAAGGTCGGGGTCGCCTTGCGCCAGGCGCCGTCGACGAACACTTCGGTGAAGCCGTGCCAGGTGAACAGGTCCGAGCCCATGCTCTGGCGCAGCTTCTCGGTGGTGAGATGGTTGCGGACATCGGCGAAGCCGACCCGCGCCGGGATGCCATGGACCCGGCAGGCCGCGGCATAGAGCGCCGCCTTGCCGACGCAGTAGCCATTGCCGGCGGCGAGCACGCTGGAGGCCCGGTAGCTCTCGGGCGAGCGCATGCTGACATAGGGGTTGTAGCGGATGCCGTCGCGCACCGCGGTGTAGAGCCGGCTGGCCTTGTCGCGGGCGCCGGCGCCGGGTGGGACGGCGGCGCGGGCGAATGCCTCGACGGCCGGATGGTCGCTGTCGACATATTCGCCGGGGTCGGTGTAGAGGCGGCTGATCGTCTCGGGGAGATGCTCGGTCATGGCGGAAGCTTAGCAAGCCATGTGCGCAGTTCAATGCAGCAGGTGCAGCCGTCTTGCAGACCTGTTGTGCTTAGTTCTCGAAGTGTTCGTCCAACCGCGGCGGCCGGTAGCTGCGCCGCTTGGCCTTGAAATATTCGCGTGCGAAATGGATGCCGATCCCGATCAGGAACGGCGGGGCGAGCGCGGCAGCGATCATCAATGCGGTGATCGACTTCGGCGTCAGGATGTCCAGCACCATCGACGCCAGCAGCCACAGCGTGGCAGCAATCACCGCGACGTCGACGTGCTTCATTCTCCAGACTTTCCCTTGGTCCCGGACCTCGATCCGGTCCGGGTTCCATCCTACCGGCTGGCTCCGGGCACGCCAAGGATTCCGGCGGCAGAGGATACCTCCAGTTCTTCACTTTTTTGGAACGGCGCCTGCGCGGACCAGACGACGAACCGGCACGCACGGTCGCCGCTCGACCGACTAGCCTAGTGAGACCGGCATATCCGTTTGTTCGACCCGTCACCCTGAGGTGCGAGCGAAGCGAGCCTCGAAGGGTCGACGGCCACCAGCCGGGCCGTGCATCCTTCGAGACGCCGCTACGCGGCTCCTCAGGATGACGGAAACATTACGCCGCGAGCGCCCGCACCAGCATGAGGCCGCCGAACAGCGCGAGGATCGAGAGTGCGACGGAGGCTGCGATGTAGGCAGCGGCCGGCCATAGCTCGCCCCGCTGCATCAGCACGATCGCATCGAGCGAAAAGGTCGAGAAGGTGGTGAAGCCGCCGCAGATGCCGACGGTGAGAAACACCCGCACCGCCTGGCTGACGTTCCAGCTCAGCGCGAAGGACTCCGCGAAGACGCCGATCAGGAACGAGCCCACGATGTTGATTACCAACGTACCCCAGGGAAATTCGGTGCCGACCAGGCGCCCCGCGCCGATCGCCACCAGATAGCGCGCGACCGATCCCAGCGAACCGCCGATCGCGACCGCCGCCAACAATTGGAAGTTCAAGATTCTGCCTTTCTGCCGCGCCACTCGGCGACGCCTGTCACAAGCCCAACAACGAAGGTCGCGGCGACCAGCTCGCCCGGGGGCGCCGACCAACAGGGCGACGATACCGACGAGCCAGATCGACCCGACCAGCGACAATGCGATTGAGAGTGACCCAGGAAGACCCGTCATGCTCTGCCCCTTCTCATTCGCGGGGCGCGCTGCGGATCGGCGGTGGCGCATGCTCCTACCGACGCTGTCGCGCCCGGTAGGAGTCATCAGCCTTGCGGCGGTTATCGGGGGACTCCATCCCCATCAACACGTCTGATGCTACGGTGCGCAGCCGATACGGGCAAGCCACTTTCACTGGCAGATGTTGATTGATTTCCACCGCATCGCGAGCTGCGCGCCTTGCAATCAACCGAAGCGCGAATAGAGTGCCGCCCGTAAATTTCGAAATTGGATCGTCACCGGGATGTTGCGACGGCTCGTTGCTTGTATTGCTTTGTTCTTTGCTGCCACAGGTCCCACACTTGCCGAGGATAGCGCAGCCCCACAAGCCACCCCTTCAGTTGCGGCATGGACACAAGGTATTTCCAGCCGGCTGCGCCAAGCTCGGCGTTACCCACCGCTGGCGCCTGGGCAGGGAGGCATCGCTAAAGTCAGCTTCAGGATCGATCGCGCAGGGCATCTCATGTCGAGTTGGCTGGTCGAGAACACCGGCATCCCGGCGATAGACGCAGAGGCACTGGCAATCGTCGAACGCGCCCAACCCTTTGCCGCTATCCCCGACGACGTAAAGGACGACACCGCCGTCCTGACCGTGCCATTCAATTTCGGGAAGGCGCCGGCGTTCTTCGACGTGGCACCGTGGGACGATCCCGGCCTCAAAGCAAAATTGAATTCGGTCTGCCGCGGTTGCTAAGCGGCTCGTCCGACGCGGCGGGAGCAAGTGGTCTCCCGCAGCGCCTGACTTGTTCTCACTCATTCATCGACAGCATCGCGTTCAATTCGACGGCGGTGCGCAGCTGCTCGATGCGCGCGGCGATCTGTTCGCGCTTGACGCCGCGCGGCAACAGCTCGAGCTGGCGCTCGAGCCGCAATCGGTGCTCGTCGAGGCGCTGCTCGAACGTATGGGGTTCAGATCGCTTCCGCTTCTGAATCGTCTTCTGCATCACTCACCCTTGGCGGTTGCAGACCGGGACTATTGGCCCAGCGGTCCAGTTGATCGATGACCTGTGCGTGGCTCGGACGCCGCGGCTCAGGGGCTTCCGGTTCCTCGGATAGTTTGCGGGGCAGCTTGACGTGGTTGGTCATGGCATCACTCCCGCAAGGTAACGCGAGAGACCGCCGGATCGTTCCCTTATTTTTTCTCGTAAGTCATTGATTTTGTTTGATAAACTTACTCAATCGACGTTTTTGTCTCAGTCTGTGGAACCCGCCGCGACTTGGCTCGTTTAGCAAATTACTCAACTATCTAATTCTGGGCGATTTGCGATGAATGAGCTTCGCGCTGAACGTCTTCAAGTCATGCTTTCTCCTGAAGAATTATCGGCCCTCGACGATTTCCGCTTCAAGCACCGCATGCCGACCCGCGCCGCAGCGGTGCGCGAGCTGCTCAAGCTCGGCCTGGCCAGCAACGGCGTCGATGGCAGCGCCGGGGTGAAGTCGAGCGAGTATGGGGTGTTTGACCGGGGGCCAGATGGGCACACCCAAGGGGACGCGCCGCAGGAGGAGTAACGGCGCGTTGACGCCGATACGACGGTTCAGCCGGCGACGAACAGGTCCACCACCGCTTTCAGCGTGCAGACCACGAGCGCCGAGGTGAACATCGCCGTACCGAGATCGGCGAGATAAAGCAGTTGCGCCTTCTGCTCGGCATCCAGCCGCGCGAACGCCTTGCGCATGGCCAAGCTCCCTTTTCAGGAGAACGCGTCGCGTGAACGTCGGTTCCCTCGACCGGCAACTCACGCCCGCTGCAGCGCCAGCATCACGCCGCCGAGCGTCAGCGCCATCGCGCCGATCTCGCGCAGGCCGAGCGGCTCGCCGAGGATGATCGCGGCCGAGATCACGCCGATGACCGGCACCAGCAGCATGCCGGTCGACGCCGATGTCGGCGGCAGCCGG
The DNA here is from genome assembly GCA_036383375.1 of Bradyrhizobium sp. Lineage (GTDB taxonomy): Bacteria > Pseudomonadota > Alphaproteobacteria > Rhizobiales > Xanthobacteraceae > Bradyrhizobium. Next base: position 4,703 of record DASVOL010000444.1, read on the forward strand.
CGCAGCGTCTCGAACCAGGTGAGATAGCAGATGCCCATCGGCATCAGCGTCATATAGGCGAAGCAGCCGAGGCCGAACGGCGTGATCGCGGCATAATTCGGGTGCTCGAACACAACGCCGAGCAGCAGCATCACCAGGCAGCCGATGCCGACCTGCCAGGCGACCACCGCAAGCGGCGGCATCGGCAGCAGCTTGCGGTTCAGCACGTTGCCGAGCGCGAACAGGATGGCGCAGGCGAGCGCCAGCGCAATGCCGGTGAGCTTGTCGGCGCTGAACGCAAAGCCCCCTCCGCCGAGCAGGAGCGCGACGCCGGCGACGCCGAGCACCAGTGCGGCCAGATCCCGCAGCGTCGGGCGGCTGTGCAGCACCGGCCAGGCGAACAGCATCGCCCAGATCGGCATGGTGTAGGCGAGCAGCGCCCCCTCGCCGACCGTGACGAACTTCATCGCGATGGTGCCAAAACCCATCCAGGCGAAGACATTGGTGAAGGAGGCGAACAGCAGCCGCGGGACCGCCTCACGCGGCACCGCGAGCGATTGGCCGCGCGCCAGCGCCAGCGCGCCCAGGATCACCGCCGCGCAGGTGCCGGCAAGCCCGCGGGCGAACAGCGGCGGCCATTGCTGCAGCAGCAGCTTCATCAGTGGCCAGTTCAGGGCCCAGCCGAAAGCCGTCACCACCAGGCAGAGGAAGCCGATCGTTCGGCCGCGTTGCGTCGTATCCATCGGCCGCGCTTAGCAGGCGGAGGCGCGAGGCTCCACCGTCCGCGACGCATGTCGGCCCCGAAATCCGTTACCTTCCGCAAGAAAAAACCGGCGTACCTCTCGGTACGCCGGCTTGCACTTTGCCCTCTTGCGTAAACTCAGGTCATGCCGACGCCGCACGCGGCGTGCGGTTGCGCGAGTTGCGCTGGAAGAACAGCGCCTGGCTCGCCACCGCCGACACCATCGCCGGCTGGAACGGTTTTGAGATCAGGAACGCCGGCTCCGGCCGCTCGCCGGTCAGGAAGCGTTCGGGATAGGCCGTGATGAACACCACCGGCACCTCGAAGGTGCGCAGCAGCTCGTTGACCGCATCGAGACCGGACGAGCCGTCGGCGAGCTGGATGTCGGCGAGGATCAGGCCGGGCTTCTTGTTCTTGGCGAGCGCCACCGCGTCGGAATGGGTGCGCGCAACGCCGATGACGTTGTGGCCGAGATTCTTCACCAGGCTCTCGAGGTCCATGGCGATGAAGGTCTCGTCCTCGATGATCAGGACATCGGTGGCGATCTCGGCGGCCATCTCGCGGCCGGCGGCGTCGGTCAGCTTGCGCGTCTCGGCGATGTCGGTGCCGAGGATGTAGCCGACCTCCTCCTCCGAGAAGCCTTCCAGCGACAGCAGCAGGAAGGCCTGCCGAGGCAGCGGTGTGATGTTGGAGAGCCGGCGCTCCGGCGGCAGCGACAGCGTCGCCACGTCTTCATTGTCGTTGTTGTTCACCGACACCGAATTCCAGATCTGGGTGAACAGCCGAAACAGCCCGGCGCGCGGACCGTGGGTCTGGTCCAGCAATGATCCGTCCTGCAACAGGGCCTCGAGCATGGCCCCGACATAGGCGTCCCCGGACGCCTGGTTTCCGGTCAGCGCGCGCGCATAACGGCGCAACAGCGGAAGGTGTTCGGCAACGATCTGCGATCGGGACATTCCCACTCCA
>DASVOL010000445.1:0-1764 GCA_036383375.1 Bradyrhizobium sp.
GGGCGCGATGCGGCACGGCCGCCACTGCGCCTCGCGCCCGCGCGAGATCAACCCGGCATGCTCCAGCACCTTCAGGTGCTTGGAGATCGCCGGCAGGCTCATGTCGAACGGCTTTGCCAGCTCCATCACCGAGGTCTCCCCTAGCGCGAGCCGCGCCAGGATCGCGCGCCGGGTCGGATCGGCCAGCGCCGCGAAGGTCGAACTGAGGGGGTCGAGCGGCATGTACTTAGCTCATTGGTTAAATAACCTATAGGTTAAATACGACCGAACGGCGGTCGCGTCAACGGCCAATTTTGGCCGTTGACGCGGGCGTGAACGATCTACGATTTGCGCGCGAAGGTGACGTGGGTGGCGTTCGGGCTCGCGACATGCGAGACGACGGCATAGCCGAGCGCAGGCAGATCGAGGCCCGCGAACAGATTCTCGCCCGAGCCGAGCAGCACCGGCGACAGCGCCAGTTGCACCTCGTCGAGCAGGCGTGCCTGAAGGAATTGGCGTACCAGCGACACGCCGCCGCCAACCCGGATGTCCTTGTCCCCCGCAACGGCGCGCGCCCGCTCGAGCGCGGCGTGAATGCCGTCGGTCACGAAATGAAACGTGGTGCCGCCTTCCATTTCAATGTCAGGCCGTGCGTGATGGGTCAGCACATAGACCGGCGTGTGATACGGCGGATTGGCGCCCCACCAGCCCTTCCAGGCATGGTCCGGCCACGGCCCGCGGATCGGGCCGAACATGTTCCGCCCGAGGATCCAGGCGCCGATATTCTCCATCGCTTTGCGCGCGACCTCGTCGTCGAGCCCGGTGCTGCCGCCGTCCTGGCCGAAGGTCTGGCGGAACGTCCGCGTCTGGAGGAACCAGCCGGGCAACACCATACCGCCTTCGCCGAATGGATTTTCGAGGCTCTGACGCGGTGCCGCGCCAAATCCGTCGATCGAGACCGAGAATGCCGAAGTCCTGACTTTTCCCATGATATTCCACTTCCGTAGGTTGAGGGACCTTACGGAAGACGGGTGGGAAAAACAGCACCCGACATTTGCTGCCGAAGAAACTTTGCCGCTTCTATTTGGCCGCGCACAGCACGTCGACGGCGCCCTTCACGATCGCCTCGAGTTCCCGGCGCGGCACGCGGGCGCGGGCACGGATCGCGATGGTGTGGATGGTCGCTGAGGCAAGATGCGCCAGCGACGCCGGATCGGCGCCGTCAGGCAGCTCGCCGCGCTCCTTGGCATGGCGGAAGCAGATGCCGAACGCCTTGTCGAGCTCGGTCAGACCCTCCACCACCATGGTGCGGATGTCCGGATCCGACACCGCCTCGGATGCCGCGGTCATCACCGTGAAGCAGCCGCGCGGGCCGGACTCGCCGGAGAGATAGATGTCGAGCGCGATGCGATAGATGCGCTCCAGCCGCTCGCGCAGCGGCGCCTCGGCGCGGAAGATGTCGACCATCGCCGCGCGCGCGTCGTCGCGATAGCGCTGGTAGCTCTTGATGTAGAGCTCGCGCTTGTCGCCGAACGCGCCATAGAGGCTCGGCCGGTTCATGCCGGTCGCGGCACTGAGATCATCGAGCGAGGTCGCGGCGAAACCGTCACGGCGGAACAGATCGAGCGCCTTGCCGAGCGCGACCTCGGGCTCATAGGCGCGCGGCCGCCCGCGCCGCTTCGGTGCGACAGGCGCCTCGATTTTGGCAGCAGATGGCGGCTTCTTACTTTTTTGTACCATTTCGCATTTAATTCCTTGACGCCCTCAATATTATCCAAGACAGTA
>DASVOL010000446.1:0-8651 GCA_036383375.1 Bradyrhizobium sp.
GGGCAGAAGTATCTGGATATCTGCCGGGCCGTGAAGGGCGCCGTCCCGGCCATGCATCTCCATGCGTTCTCACCGCTCGAGATCCATCAAGGAGCGAAGACACTTGGCATTTCTGTCGCGGAGTTCTTGCAGGAGCTGAAAGCGGCTGGCCTCGGCACGTTGCCAGGAACGGCCGCCGAAATCCTCGACGACGAGGTGCGCGAGACGCTTTGTGCGGACAAGATCAGGACCCAGCAGTGGCTCGACGTGATGCGCACGGCGCATTCGATCGGGCTCCGATCGACGGCCACCATCATGTTCGGCCATATCGAGCGTTACGACCATTGGGCGCGGCATCTGCTCCGGCTGCGGCGCTTGCAGGCGGAGACCGGTGGATTTACCGAGCTCGTGCCGCTGCCGTTCGTCCACATGGAAGCGCCGGTCTATCTCAAGGGCCGGGCCCGTCCGGGACCGACATTCCGCGAGGCAGTCTTGATGCATGCGGTGTCGCGCCTCGTCCTCAACCCACACATCACCAATATCCAGGCGTCCTGGGTCAAGATGGGACCGGAGGGGCTGCGGCACTGCCTTTCGGCTGGCGTCAACGACCTCGGCGGCACCCTGATGGATGAGAGCATCTCCCGCTCAGCCGGCGCGTCGCACGGCCAGGAAATGACGCCGCAGGCGCTCGAATCCATCATCATTTCGGCAGGCCGTGTGCCGCGCCAGCGCACGACGACGTACGGCGTCGCTGACGACGTCCGGAGGCAGCGCTCATTTGACGCGGTCTGCGAGCGGCAGAGCAGCACGGGGATGCGATCCGCGGGGTGCTAAAGGACCGGAAAGCCGCGAGAGCAGAGAACTCTCCAACAGGGATGTTTGAAAATGGCGTTTGTAATCGAGCCGAATGTTGTCGACAGGAAAGGTTGGCGGCAAGCCGCGGCGCAAGCGCGCAAGCTTAACCTGACGCTGCCGACCTTCTCGCAGCTCGCGCACCCACCGCTTCCGTCAGCCAAGGTATGGGAGGACATCGCGGCCATCGGACCGGACGAGCCGAGCGCCGCCAACCTCTGGCGCATGCACTGGTACAATGCGGAAAACCGCAGGGGCAGGGAGCTGGTACCTGGTCATGTCGTGCTGCCAAAGGAGATCACCGGCGTCGACGCCAAGATCATCGTGCTGCTCGGCAATCGCTTCCCGATGATCGGCGCGCACAAGGTCCTGCCGGCCTATGCCGCCTTGATCGAGCAACTCGTGACCGGGCGCTTCGATCCATCCAAACAGAAGGCTGTCTGGCCTTCCACCGGCAATTACTGTCGCGGCGGTGTCGCTGTTTCACGGATCCTCGGCTGTCGCGGCGTTGCCGTCTTGCCCGAAGGCATGAGCCGCGAGCGCTTCGAATGGCTCGAGAAATGGGTGACGGAACCAGCCGACATCATCCGGACACCCGGCACCGAGAGTAACGTCAAGGAGATCTACGACAAGTGCGCGGAGCTCAGGCGGGACGACAGCAACGTCATTCTCAACCAGTTCTCATCGTTCTCGAACTATCTCATCCATTATGAATGCACGGGGCGCGCGGCGGAGGACGCCTTCAAGGCGTTCAATCAGGACGATAGCCACGAACTGGCGGCCTTCGTTTCGGCAACCGGGTCGTCGGGAACGATCGCCGCGGGCGATTTCCTCAAGAGACGTTGGGGATCGAAGGTCGTTGCCGTCGAGGCGCTCGAATGTCCGACGATGCTCAACAATGGCTATGGCGAGCACAACATCCAGGGGATCGGCGACAAGCACATCCCGCTGATCCACAATGTCATGAACCTCGACTTCGTTGTCGGGGTCTCGGACCGAACCACGGACCAGCTCAACCTGCTGTTCGGCTCGAAAGCGGGCCGGGACTATCTCGAGACGCGCCGCGGTCTCGACCCCGCGCTGGTGCGCGCCTTTGACCATGTCGGCATCTCCGGGCTCGCTAACATCATCGCCTCGATCAAGCTCGCAAAGCAGATGAATTACGGGCCCGAGAAGGCCATCGTCACCGTGGCGACGGACAGTGCTGCCATGTACGGCAGCGAACGCACGCAGTTCGAGAGGAAGCACTATGCGCGTGGCCTTGATCAGGTGAACGCCGCCGAAATCTTCGGCGCCTGCCTGCTCGGCGCCGCCTCCGACAATGTCGTCGAGCTGACGGAGCTGTCGCGCCGTGCCGTCTTCAACCTCGGCTACTACACCTGGGTCGAGCAGCAGGGCGTTTCAGTTGCCGATTTTGAGCAGCGCCGCTCGCAGTCGTTCTGGAGCAAGATTCAGGACAGCCTGGGCGAATGGGATCAACTCACCATCGAGTTCAACAAAGAAGCGAATTTGGCGAACGCTTGATCGGCACGCGCGGCATCGTGTCCGTCGAAGGAGTTTCGAAATTGGTCTAGGCGAAAGCAAACGCGCAAATGATGAGCGGCTGCGTCAAATGAGGGCACTGCGAAAACAAAAATACAGCAGGGCGCCTGCTTGACGGCAGATTAGAAGTATCTTTAAGATACTAAGAATAGGATGATAGGATCATCCCGGCGGTGACGAATGGCCAGCACCCATAAGCTGGCGCGCTGCACTGGTGTTTCGTTCCCTAGGCATGGCTCAAGCGAGCACAGGAGGAAAGATGAAGCGAGCACACGGACTGATTACGGGCGCGGCCCTTGCCGCGGCAATGTCGACCGCACTGGCGACGGGCGCCGCGGCACAGACCATCAAGATCGGTGTCAATGAACCGCTCACCGGTCCGTTCGCCGCTTCCGGTACCTATGTCGTGAACGGCGCCAAGATTGCCGCCGACGAAATCAACGCCAAGGGTGGCTTGCTTGGTCGCAAGATCGAGCTGGTCATCGAAGACAACAAGAGCAATCCGACGGAGGCCGCGGCCGTCGCCGAGAAGCTGATCACCGGCGACAAGGTCCCCGTGATCATGGGCGCCTGGGGCTCGAGCCTGACGCTCGCGGTGATGCCGAAGCTCATGGAATACAAGGTTCCGATGGTGGTGGAGACCTCGTCCTCGAGCAAGATCACGACGTCGGGAAATTCCTACATCTTCCGCATCTCGCCGCCGTCCTCGGTCGAGGCGACCGAGTTCAAGTCCATCATGCCGTCACTCGGCATCAAGAAAGCGGACTTCCTCGTCATCAACAATGACTGGGGCCGTGGATCGGCCGAGGATTTCGGCAAGATCATGAAGGCCCAGAACATTCAGGTCGGCCTCGTAGAGATCATGGATCAGGCCGCCCAGGACATGAGCGCCCAGCTTGCCAAGATCAAGGCAACTGACTCGGACACGATCATGGTCACGACCGCGGTCGAGCAGCTGACCCTGGTGTTGAAGCAAGCCGCAGCGCTCGGCATCACCAAGCGGATCGTCACCACCGGCGGCTCGCAGAATCCGGATCAGCTGATCGAGCAGGCCGGCGCCGCGGCGAACGGCTCGATGCATTTGACGACCTTCGCGCCCTGGTATCCGGACAAGACCCCGGACCCGGCAGCAACGAAGTATTTCCTCGGCGAATGGAAAAAGCGTGGCTATGCGATCGCCGGCGCGACCGAAAGCTTCCGAGGCTACGACGGCATTCGTACCATCGCCAATGCGATCCAGCGGGCCGGCAAGGCAGAGCCTGCGGCGATCACCGACGCGCTATGGACGACGGACTTTGCCGGCCTGAATGGTCAGATCAAGTTCCAGAAGCAGGGGCCGGCCGGCAAGGAAAGCGGCCAGAGCATGCCGAACCTCTACCTGATCAAGATCGAGAACGAAAAGATCGTCCTGTCGGGCTCCTGAGCTCGACGATCGCAGAAGGCGCCACCATGATTGGTGGCGCCTTGGCATTGCCTCGCCCATTGTACATGCTCTGAAGAGAGGATCAGCGGTCCTTCGACCGAAAAAATCAGCATGACCGAGCTTCTGCAACACATCGTCAACACCCTCATCCTGGGCAGCACCTACGCGCTGCTGGGCATTGGGCTCACGCTCATCTTCGGCATCATGCGCGTCGTCAATTTCGCGCACGGTGAGCTTTACTCCTTCGGAGCCTATGCGCTGTATTTCGTCGGCGTGATGCTCGGCCTCAACTTCTTCCTTGCGCTGATCGTGGCGGTGGTCCTGGGCTGCTTTGCTGGTGCGCTGATCGAGGTCGTCCTGCTGCGCCCGATGCGTGGCGCGGATATCGATACGACCATGCTGGTCATGATCGGCGCCATGATCGTGATGCAGAATGGTGAGCAGTTCGTCTGGGGTGGCGTCGCGAAGTCGGTTTCGACACCGTTCCCGGAGCTTCCGCTCGTCATCGGTTCGATTTCGGTGTCCTGGTTGCGCCTGTTCGTCTTCTGCGCGGCCCTTGCCCTGATCGGCGTGTCCTATCTCCTGATCAACCGCACAAAACTCGGTAAGGCGATGCGCGCCACCTTCCAGGATCGCGACGCTGCTTCGCTCATGGGGGTCAACATCCAGTTCATCTACATGGCGACGTTCGCGATCGGCTCGAGCCTCGCGGCAGCGGCGGGTGCACTGCTCGGGCCCGTCTACGTCATCTCCCCGCAAATGGGTAATCTCGCTTCGCTGAAGGCTTTCGCCATCGTCATCCTGGGCGGTCTCGGCAGCATCGGCGGGGCCACCATCGGCGGCTTCTTGCTGGCGTTGGCCGAGGAGCTCGGGGCCGGATACGTTTCGTCGGGCTACCGCGATGCCATGGGCTTCCTGATCATCATCGTCGTCCTCCTCTTCAAGCCGACCGGCCTTTTTGCACGCGCGGAGCGGATCGGATGAAGCGCTTGGTCCCCTATATCGCGCTCACAGCGTTCGCATCCGTCCCGCTTTGGCTGCACGATCCGTATCTGCTGAACGCCTTCATCACGACGGGTATCCTGATTATCGCGGCGATGAGCCTCAATCTGCTGCTCGGGTACACGGGGCAGCTCAGCCTCGGTCACGTCGCCTTCTTTGGCATCGGAGCCTACACCAGCGCGCTCGTATCGCTGGGCTTCGATGTCGAGTTGATCGGCGGTATCCGCGTGGTTCACGAACCCTGGCCGGTCTGGACCGGGTTTGTGATCGGCACCTTGGTGGCAGCGCTCTGCGGCTACGCCGTCGGCAAGCTGTCGTTCAAGGTGCGGGGTGCCTACTTCGTCATCGTGACCATCAGCTTCGCGGAAGTGGTCCGCCTGGTCGCGCTGAACTGGGTCGAGTTGACCCAAGGCCCGCTCGCCCTGACCTCGATCCCGCCGATGACGCTGGGGTTCCCCGGAGTTGGCTATCTCGACTTCTACAGCAAGCAATCCAACTATTATCTCGTGCTTGCCGTCCTCGTGGTGTCCTACATCGTCATCCAGCGCCTGGTTTACTCCCGCGTCGGGCGCGCAATGATTGCGCTGAAGGAGAACGAGTCGCTCGCGGTCTCGGTTGGGATCGACGTGACACGCTATTTGGTTCTGGCCGCTATCTTTTCGGCCGGCATCGCGGGGGCCGCCGGCAGCCTCTACGCCCATTACCTCAAGATCATCGATCCCGACGTGTTTGCATTCCTTTACACGGTCACGATGGTGATCATGGTGATCTCGGGCGGCAAGGGCACCCTTGCGGGACCGATCGTCGGCGGCCTCATCTTCGGCTTCATTCCCGTCGCCGCCCGTTCGTTCGCCACGCCCGAGATCCAGTGGATCCTTTATGGCCTGCTGATGATCATCATCGTCTTCGTGTTGCCGAAGGGAATTGTCCCCGCCATCGAGAAGTGGTTCGCAGCGCCCAGTACCCGCGCGGACCCGGAGCCTCTCCAAGCCAAGATGCACGACACGCCATGAGCACCATACCCTCCAACGCCCCGCAGCCGGTTCTGTCCGTTGAACATATCGCCGTGCATTTCGGCGGACTGATTGCGATCACCGATATGAGCTTTGTCGTCAACCAGGGTGAGATTGTCAGCCTGATCGGACCGAACGGCGCCGGCAAGACGACGGCCTTCAACGTCATCACCGGCTTTCTGCGGCCGACCAAGGGCGAGGTGCGCTACAGAAATACCTCGCTCAGCAACCTCAAGCCGCATGAAGTCACCTCGCTCGGCCTGGCGCGGACGTTTCAGCGCACCAGCGTGTTCCAGAGCGTGACCGTCTTCGAGAACGTGATGATCGGGCTACATCGACGCAGCCGGTCGACGCTGCTGGATACCCTGCTGGCGTTGCCCCGCGAAGGACGCGCGGAGGCGGAGCTGAGGGATCTGGCGCACCAGCTGCTCGAGATCGTCGGGATTGCGCGCCGTGCCGACGAGCTCGCCGGGTCGCTGTCTTACGGCGACCAGCGTCTGCTCGGCGTCGCGCTTGCCCTTGCGACAGATCCTTCGATGCTTTTGCTCGATGAGCCGGTGTCGGGCATGAACGCGACGGAAACTGCCCGGTTCATGGAACTGCTCAACAAGCTGCACGGCCGCGGCATGTCGATCCTGCTGGTGGAGCACGATGTGCCGATGGTGATGGGCGTCTCCGATCGCATCGTCGTGCTCAACTACGGCCGTATCATCGCCGAAGGGCCGCCCGCAGCGATCCGCGGCAATCCCGAGGTCATTCGTGCCTATCTCGGTGAAGGAGCCAGCCGGCATGCTGCACATTAACGGTCTGGTTTGCCGGTATGGCAAGGTCGAAGCCCTCAAGGGCGTCACCTTGTCGATCGGGCAGGGGCAGCTGGTCGCGCTGATCGGAGCGAATGGTGCAGGCAAAAGCACGACGCTACGGGCGATCTCGGGAATCCTGCCGTCGGCCGCCGGACGAATTACGTTCGACGGGCATGACATTACGAAGTGTTCGGCACGGGAAATCCTGGGCAAGGGAATCGCACATTGCCCTGAGGGGCGTCGCGTGTTCCCTGACATGACCGTCGATGAAAATCTCGACATGGGCGCGTATCTGCGGTCTGACCGTCGGGAGATCGCGGCGGATCGGGAGCGGATCTTCGGGATGTTTCCGCGACTGGCCGAGCGCCGGCATCAGGTGGCGGGGACACTTTCCGGCGGCGAGCAGCAAATGCTGGCGATCGGGCGCGCGATCATGTCCAAGCCCAGGCTCATGATGTTTGACGAGCCGTCGCTCGGCCTGGCGCCCAACATCGTCGAACAAGTATTCTCGATCATCGATGGCATCAGGAAATCCGGAACGACAGTCTTGATGGTCGAACAGAACGCCTACTCGGCGCTCGAGATGTGCGATTACGCCTATCTTCTGGAGACCGGTTCGATCGTTCTTTCCGGCAGCGGCAAGGATCTGATCGACGATGAGCACGTACGATCTGCCTACCTGGGCGGATGACCGTAGGTGAGCAGGAGTGACGGAACTCTCATGGGCGGTACGGCGCGAGCCAGGCACGAGGTGGGTTCCGACGAATGCCTGCTGCTTCTCGCATCTTTCATGAGAGTGCGAGATCGCAAGGCTCGCGCTGAGATCGTCAAGTTTGCGCAACGGTGCGCCGACTTCGAGCCCGGCGGAATTGTCTCCTTTGGGCTCGAAACGCCGCGCGATTGACGCGTCGGCGTTGGAAAGCTGGAAAATCCTGCGACGCGGGCGGCCACCCTGGGATCGAGGACGATCTTCTGGGCAATACCGTGCTTGCGTCGCTGATCTGGTGAATGACCTCGTTGGTTCTCAAGAGTGGTGCTGTGAGTGTGAAGATCGCCGTTGCCAAGGAAATCGATGCGTCCGAGCCGCGGGTAGCGGTCTCGCCCGATACCATCAAGAAGTTTAAGGCGCTGGGCGCCGAGGTCGCGGTCGAGCCGGGCGCGGGCGTCAAGTCGGGCTTGCCCGATTCGGAGCTCACGGCGGCTGGCGCGACCGTCAGCGCCGATGCGCTCAAGGACGCCGACATCATCATCAAGGTGAAGCGGCCCGAGGCCTCGGAGCTCGCGAAGTACAAGCGCGGCGCGCTTGTCATCGCGATCATGGATCCCTACGGCAACGAGGCCGCGCTGAAGGCGATGGCCGATGCCGGCGTGTCGGCGTTTGCGATGGAGCTGATGCCGCGCATCACCCGCGCCCAGGTGATGGACGTATTGTCCTCGCAGGCCAATCTCGCCGGCTACCGCGCCGTGATCGAGGGCGCCGAAGCGTTCGGCCGCGCCTTCCCGATGATGATGACCGCCGCCGGCACCGTGCCGGCCGCGAAAGTGTTCGTGATGGGTGTCGGCGTCGCCGGCCTGCAGGCGATCGCGACCGCGCGGCGGCTGGGCGCCGTCGTCACCGCGACCGACGTGCGGCCCGCCACCAAGGAGCAGGTCGAGAGCCTCGGCGCAAAATTCCTCGCCGTCGAGGACGAGGAGTTCAAGAACGCGCAGACCGCCGGCGGCTACGCCAAGGAGATGTCCAAGGAGTACCAGGCCAAGCAGGCCGCGCTTACCGCCGAGCACATCAAGAAGCAGGACATCGTGATCACCACCGCGCTGATCCCGGGCCGTCCGGCGCCGAAGCTTGTCAGCGGCGAGATGGTCAAATCGATGAAGCCCGGCTCGGTGCTGGTCGACCTCGCGGTCGAGCGCGGCGGCAATGTCGAGGGCGCAAGGCCCGGCGAGGTGGTCGAGACCGACGGCATCAAGATCGTCGGCTACACCAACGTCGCCGGCCGCGTCGCCGCCTCGGCCTCGAGCCTCTACGCGCGCAATCTG
>DASVOL010000447.1:0-12378 GCA_036383375.1 Bradyrhizobium sp.
GCGACGTCGAGCGTCTCGCGCGTGGACAGGCCGCAGATTTTGACGAGCAGGGGCATGGTCTCGAAACGGGTCTCAAAACGGGTTTTCGGGCGTCCGGAACAGGGCTGAACCCGGTCCGACGGGGCGGGTTCTACAACGTCGCGCCCTGCTTGTCTCGCCCATTGGGCCCGTAAAACCCAAGCTGGGCCGGGGCTGAACGACGCTGCGCGTCGTCCCGGGAGGCGGTGGCCCTGAGGTCGGCGAGCTCGGCACGGACGTGGCGGGCGTCGGCCTCATGCTGCCGGGCGGCGCGGCGCCAGCGCCCCTGCTTGAACCAGGTTCCGATGCCACCGGCGATCACGCCAAGAATGGCGGACGCGATGATGACGACGAACAGCGGCAGTGTGACCGCGACCGTCGGCGTCACAGAGTTGAAAGGATCGAACGACACCGTCACCCAGTGACGGTTGGCGACGGCGAAGATGATGAAGATCAGTCCGAGCGGAACGACGACCACTGCCGTGAAGAACTTTCGCATGACCATCTCTCGCCGCGATGGAGAAAGTGCGGGCGCATCGCCCACAGCAACGGCAACGCCGGACGTCGCGCGCCAAGCGCCAACCTTGTTAGGCGTCAGCCTTGGGCGCGTCGATCTTGGAGACTCCCGCCTCAGCCTCGTCGCGATTGAGGCGCTCGCGCATTTCCTTGCCGGTCTTGAAGAACGGCACGCTCTTCTGATCGACCGGCACATGCTCGCCGGTACGCGGATTGCGGCCGGCACGGGCCGGGCGATGCTTCACCGAGAACGCGCCAAAACCGCGCAGTTCGACGCGGTCGCCACGCGCCAGCGCCGCGACGATTTCATCGAGAATCGCATTCACAATGTTCTCGACGTCCCGCTGGTAGAGGTGCGGGTTGTGCTCGGCGATACGCTGAACAAGTTCGGATTTGATCATCGAAAATGGGATCCGGGCTCTTGCGGAAACCCATTTCCGTGAAAATGCCGTGCACTGTCAAGACGCTAAATCGATTTAGGACGCCGTGAAATCGCGTGACAAATAGCCCAATTGGGGCATGCGGCGATTCCCGCACAGCGGGAATACCCTGATCGATACGCCTTTCGCTCTCGACTAGTCGGTTCCTCCGGGAGTCCACAGCGCCAGCATGCCATCGAGCCCGAATCGGTCGACCGCCTGAGCCACGCCACCCTGCTCGATCCGCCGCGCGATGCCGCCGAGGCCGAACGCATCGAGCGTCATCGACGCTGCGGTGCGCAGGAAGGTCAGGTCGCTGAATCGCGGATTAAGCTTGTAATTGCGCACCGGCAGGTCGCTTTTGACCTTCTTCTCGGCAACCAGCCAGGCGATCGCGGTCTTTTCATCCCCGAGCTGATCGATCAGCCTCAGATCGACCGCCTGCCGGCCGGTGAAGACGCGGCCATCCGCAACCTTCTCCAGCAGGGCGTCGTCCATGCCACGCCGTTCCTTCACCAATCCACGGAACCAGGCATAGGAATCCTTGACCAGGCCGTCGATCGCGGCGCGGGCCTCCGGGCTGGTCGGCTCGAAGCCGTTGGGCGCGGCCTTCAGCGGGGAAGATTTGATCTCCTCCATCTTCACGCCGACGGTCTTGAGCAATTCGGACACGTTGGGGAACTGGAACAGCACGCCGATCGAGCCGACCAGCGAGGTCTGCTGGGCGACGATATGGTCGGAGGCGATCGCCGTGATGTAGCCGCCCGAGGCCGCCAATCCCTCGACCACGACGACAAGCGGCTTCTTCGCCTTCAGCTGCACCAGCGAATCGTAAAGCTGCTCGGAGCCCGCGGTGGTACCGCCGGGCGAATTGATGTGCACGACAACGGCCGCATAGCTCGACTTGCCGAGCCGCTCCAGCGCCTCGACGCGCTCCTGGTCGCTGCGGATCAGTCCGTCGATATTGATCCGCGCGATCGCGTTCGACGTCGAGAAGGCACCGCGTCCGCCGGCGGCGATCACGCCCACGCCGACGATGGCCGCGATTGCAATGACCGCAGCGGCGACGCGCCAGAACGTCAGCTTGCGCCTGATCCGGCGACGGTCGACGATCACGTCTGAATCCAGCGACATCCGATCTCTCCAGAAATAGTCAGCGCGCAATCCGCGCGTTTTGCCGTCGCAGCGTCACTATCAGCTTAGCCAAATACATCAATTGCGACGCAATATGAAGAAAACAAGGCCCGCGACCTGACGGTACCTGCCGGATTTCGCTGCGCTTCATCCGGGTTACGGGACAACAAAAAGGGCCCCGGCTCGCGCCGGGGCCCCGATGTTCGCCTCAACGAGACGAATGCTTACTTGTCGGTGCCGCGGTTCTTCAGCGCGGTGCCGAGGATGTCGCCAAGCGTCGCTCCCGAATCGGAGGAGCCGTACTGCGCGATGGCTTCCTTCTCTTCAGCAACTTCCAGCGCCTTGATCGAGACCTGCACCTTGCGGGCCTTCTTGTCGAACTGGATGACGCGGGCATCGACCTTCTCGCCGACGGCGAAGCGTTCGGCGCGCTGGTCGTTGCGATCGCGGGCCAGCTCGGACCGCTTGATGAAGGTGGTGAACTCGGTGCCCGAAATCCGGACCTCGATGCCGCTCTCCTTCACTTCGAGCACTTCGCAGGTCACGACCGCGCCCTTCTTGACGTCGCCCGGCTCGGCGAAGGGGTCGCCTTCGAGCTGCTTGACGCCGAGCGAGATACGCTCCTTCTCGACATCGACGTCGAGCACCACGGCCTTGACCATGTCGCCCTTCTTGAAGTTGTCGATGACCTGCTCGCCCGGAAGCTTCCAGTCGAGGTCGGAGAGGTGGACCATGCCGTCGACGTCGCCCTCGAGACCCAGGAACAGACCGAACTCGGTCTTGTTCTTGACCTCGCCCTCGACCACCGAACCGACCGGGAACTTCTCGACGAAGACTTCCCAGGGATTGCGCATGGTCTGCTTGAGGCCGAGCGAGATGCGGCGCTTGACCGAATCCACTTCGAGCACCTGCACTTCGACTTCCTGCGAGGTCGAAACGATCTTGCCGGGGTGCATGTTCTTCTTGGTCCACGACATCTCGGAGACGTGGATCAGGCCTTCGATGCCCGGCTCGAGCTCGACGAACGCGCCGTAGTCGGTGATGTTGGTGACGCGGCCGGTGAAGCGGGCACCCAGCGGGTACTTGGCTTCGATGCCCTGCCACGGATCATCCAGCAGCTGCTTCATGCCCAGCGAGATGCGGTGCGTCTCGTGGTTGATCTTGATGATCTTGACCTTCACGGTCTGGCCGATGGTCAGCACCTCGGTCGGGTGGTTGACGCGGCGCCAGGCGATATCGGTCACGTGGAGCAGGCCGTCGATGCCGCCGAGATCAACGAACGCACCGTAATCGGTGATGTTCTTGACCACGCCGTCGATCACCTGACCCTCTTCGAGGTTCTGCACCAGCTCCTGGCGCTGCTCGGCGCGGGTCTCTTCGAGAACCGTGCGGCGCGACACCACGATGTTGCCGCGGCGGCGGTCCATCTTGAGGATCTGGAACGGCTGCGAGTTGTTCATCAGCGGCGCAACGTCGCGGATCGGACGAATGTCGACCTGCGAGCGCGGCAGGAAGGCCACCGCACCGTCGAGGTCGACCGTGAAGCCGCCCTTGACCTGGTTGAAGATGACGCCGTTGACCTTTTCGTTGTTCTGGAACGCCTTCTCGAGCTTGCCCCAGCTTTCCTCGCGGCGCGCCTTGTCGCGCGACAGCACGGCTTCGCCGAGTGCATTCTCGATCCGGTCGAGGAACACCTCGACTTCGTCGCCGACTTTCAGATCACTCTCACGGCCGGGGCCGGCGAATTCGCGCAGCGCAACGCGGCCTTCGGTCTTCAGGCCGACGTCAATGACGGCCATGTCCTTCTCAATTGCAACCACCTTGCCCTTGATGACCGAGCTTTCCTGCAGATTGCCGCCGGCAAAGGATTCATCAAGCATCGCCGCGAAGTCGTCGCGGGTGGGGGTATAGGAAGACACAGTATTCGAAGCCATTTGTTCTCCAAATGCGGGATCTTGCCGGCCGTTCGGGTTGATGGGCGCACCGCGCGTGAAGTGTCAGGGTTCCGCAAACCCTGACGACCGCTCATTGCAGGAGGTGCAACAGCGGGCCGGCAGCAAGACTGCACGTTCGGTACGTTTGAATTGATCGGAGCCTGAAACGAAAATATCGACTTCAAGACCTGGGAGCGGGCGTTCCTCCAGATGCGGCGAGGGTTCAAACCCGGCGCCGGCCCGCTCAGACACGGCCTCGACACGGTCGATGGCGCTCCGAACGGCGCTGATATAGCTCCGGGGCCCATTTTGGGCAAGCCGGAAATGCCCGATTTACGGGCGCTTAAGGCTAATCTCGCCCCGACGGCGCTCCAGATCCGGCCTCGCAACGCGCTGTTGACCGAGTCGCGTGAAATGCCCCGCAGGAGAACGCCGCGGAACCCGCCCTTAAGCAACACCCCATACGATAGCACCGTTCAAAACTGGGGGATTACCAATGAAAAGCTTTGTGGTGCTGGCGGCGATCGCCGTCCTGACGATCGGAAATGCGATTGCCGGGATGCCCGGCGCTGCTCCGGCCGCGCACGGCGCGTCTGCCACGGCGGCGCAGCCGCTGCTCAGCATGGCCGAGCAGGAATTGCCGTTCGACCGCTACTGGTCGAAGAACTGATCCAACGGGTCCAAAAGCAGACGGTCCAAAGCGGGCCGGTCTAAAAGCGAGCTTGGCGCGATGACCTCGTCATCGCGCTTTTTCTTGTCCGGAGCCTGACCGATCAGCGCCGGGCGCGCGCCGCCTCAACAATGGCGATAGCGGCGCGGACACCGGCCTCGATGTCGAGATTGGAATTATCCAGCGTGTGGGCGTCCGCCGCCGGCCGCAGGGGCGCAATCGCGCGGTTCTTGTCCCGATCGTCACGCTTGAGGATGTCGGCCAGCACCGCTTCCTCGTCGGCGTCCTCGCCGCGGGCGCGGGCCTCCAGGGTGCGCCGCCGCGCCCGCACACGGGGATCGGCGACCACGAAGATCTTCACGTCGGCGTCCGGGCAGATCACGGTGCCGATATCGCGACCATCCAGCACCGCACCGGGCGGATCGGCGGCGAACTGGCGCTGGAAGCTGACCAGCGCCTCGCGCACCCTCGGAAAGGCCGAGACGACGGATGCGCCCTCGCCGACCTTCTGGGTCTTCAGGATCGGATTGCCGAATTTCTCGGGATCGAGCTCGAGCGTGACGGCCACCGCCAGCGCCTCGTCGGTGAGGTCGGCGCCCTGCGCCATCATCGCATAGGCCACCGCGCGGTAGATCACGCCGGTGTCGAGATGGCGGTAGCCGTAGTGGTGGGCGAGCCGCTTGCCGAGCGTGCCCTTGCCGGAGGCGGCGGGTCCGTCGATGGCGATGATCATGCGAAGTCAGCTCCGAGCGCGCGCATCATCGGAATGAAATCCGGGAAACTGGTGGCGATGAAGGTGGTGTCGTCGATCTTCACCGGCCGATCCGAAGCACAGCCCATCACCAGCGCCGACATCGCGATGCGATGATCCATGTGGGTGGCAACAAGGCCGCCGCCCGGAACGTGGCCGCGGCCCTCGACGATCAGATCATCGCCGGAAACCTCGACCTTGACGCCGTTGACGCGCAGCATGTCGGCGGTGGCTTCGAGACGGTCGGACTCCTTGACGCGCAGCTCCTGCAGGCCGCGCATGATCGTGGTGCCCTCGGCAAACGCCGCCGCGACCGCCAGCACCAGGTATTCGTCGATCATCGACGGCGCGCGCTCCGGCGGCACCTCGACGCCCTTCAGCTTCGAGGCCCGCACGCGCAACTGCGCCATCGGCTCGCCGGCATCGCCGCGCACGTCGCTCTCCTCGATCGAGGCGCCCATTTCGCGCAACGTGGTGAACAGGCCGGTGCGCAGCGGATTGGTCATCACGTCGGAGAACACGACGTCGGACCCTTCGACGATCAGCGCCGCGACGATCGGGAACGACGCCGAGGACGGATCGGCGGGCACCACGACCTCGGCGCCGTGCAGCTCGGGCTCGCCGTTCAGCGAGATCCTGCGGCCGTGGCTGCCTTCCTGCTCCGTGGAGATCTCGGCGCCGAAATGCTTCAGCATCAGCTCGGTGTGGTCGCGGCTCGCCTCCTGCTCGATCACCGTGGTGATGCCGGGCGCGGACAGGCCCGCCAGCAGCACCGCCGACTTGATCTGGGCCGATGCGACCGGGGTCTTGTAGACGATCGGCACCGGATAGCGGGCGCCGTGCAGGGTGAGCGGCAGCCGGCCACCCTCCCGGATGTCGCTGGTCCGGGCGCCCATCAGCTCCAGGGGATCGAGAATCCGGCGCATCGGCCGGGTACGGAGCGAGGCGTCGCCGTCGAAAATCGCCGCGATCGGGCAGCCGGCCACCGCGCCCATCACCAGCCGGCAGCCGGTGCCGGAATTGCCGAAATCGAGCGGGGTCGCAGGCTGGGCGAAGCCGCCGACCCCAACGCCTGCGACTGACCAGGTAAACGGCGCCGTCCGCTCCACCTTGGCGCCCAGCGCGCGCATGGATTTGGCGGTATTGAGGACGTCCTCGCCCTCCAGAAGGCCGGAAATGCGGGTTTCGCCGACCGAAAGCGCCCCGAGGATCAGGGCCCGGTGGGAAATCGATTTGTCGCCGGGAACGCGGACCTTGCCGGCCAGGGGGCCGCAAACGCGCGATTCCAGCGGGGTCGGGGTGTCGGAATGAGCCAAGATTGTGTCCTCTCGCGCCGCGGCAGGTATCACATAGGCAACACCGCGTCACGCGCCCGTCACTTGCGCGCAAACCGCTATTGACAGCGGCTCCTCAACTAGCCAAGTGAAGCACCGTTTTTCAGCAAAATTCTGGGATGACCACGTTGGCTAAGTCCGAGCTCGGAACCAAGCGCATTTGCCCGACCACGGGCAAGAAGTTCTACGACCTCAACAAGAATCCGGTGATTTCGCCCTACACCGGTGAGGTCGTGCCGATCGCGCCTGTCGCCCCGCCGCGGGGCCGTGGCGCGACCGTCAGTTCGCCTGCGACCGCCGCCGAGATGCCCGAGGCGGCCGAGACCGAGGAATTGGTCTCGCTCGAGGAGGCCGATGCCGAGGAGAACACCGGTAAGGTCAAGGCCGTGGTTCCCGAATCCGAGGACGATATCGAGGTCGATGAGACCATCGACGACGATGACGACGACGATTCGACCTTCATCGCCGACGAGGAAGAGGGCGATGAGGACGTGACCGATATTATTGGTGACGTCGGCGGCGACGAAGAGACTTGAGATCGGCGACGATCTATGATCAACGGTGCTGCCGCGCGAGTCATCTAGGCCGCGCGGGCCGGGATTGATCCCCCAGGATCATCCCAACTGGATAAGGGGCCATAGCTCAGCTGGGAGAGCGCTTGCATGGCATGCAAGAGGTCGGCGGTTCGATCCCGCCTGGCTCCACCAGCCTTCGCTCGCTTCGCGAGCTACGGCTGGGCAAGCCCGGGAAATCCATCGTAGCGAAGTGAGCGAAGGCTGCCCCGCCATAGCCCGAAGGGCGACGGCGGGCCGCGGCAAGCTATTCCGTTCCGAGTCTCGATGGCTCGGGTATCCTCCGTCCAGGAGGAAATCCATGAAATACGTCTACATTCTTGAAAGTCTCGATGCCGAGCATTTCTACGTTGGCATCACCGACGACCTGCGCGCTCGTCTGGCGAAGCACAATGCCGGTGAGGTCCCGCATACGTCAAAGTATGGACCGTGGCGACTCAGAACCTACGTTGCGTTCAGCGACGAGCAGCTCGCGATCGCGTTCGAACGATACCTGAAGTCCGGCTCAGGTCGGGCATTCGCGAAGAAGCACTTCTGACTCGCAACCTCCGCCCCGCATTTTTGATCCAGAACAAAGCTCGACCGTCCATTGGTTGCTATCTTGTCCGGCGCCAACGGACGCCAAGCCATGCGCGATTCCAGCTGGACGGAATTCTTGCGGTGCCCGAGGTGCCAACGCACGGGCCATGCCCGGCTTTCGGAAATCTCGCCCTTTAGAAATCGGATCGATTTGGTCCCGGACGGCTTCGAGATTCGTCACGACGAGCGCGGCAGCGATTTCCAGTGCGCGACTTGCAGAGTGCCGGTGCTGCCCTAACAGGCGCGGCGCGTTCCTCGCCCGCTACTCCCCCAGCACCGCATTGAGCCGGTCGCGCAGCGCGACGATCTCGTCCTTCATCGTCATCAACTCACCAACCGTGCAGTCGGAGGCTGCGAGGATCGACTGCGGGACGGCCTTGGCCTTTTCACGCAGCGCGTGGCCCTGCGGCGTCAGCGCGATCAGCACCACCCGCTCGTCTTCGGTGCTGCGGGTCCGCCTGATCAGCTCCGCCGCTTCCAGCCGCTTCAAGAGCGGCGTCAGCGTGCCGGAATCCAGGAACAGGCGCTCGCCGAGGTCCTTTACCGGCACGTCGTCGCGCTCCCACAGCGCCAGCATCACGAGGTACTGCGGGTAGGTCAGCCCGAGCCGGTCGAGCAGCGGCTTGTAGACGCGGTTGAAGGCGTGCGCGGTCGAATAGACCGCAAAGCAGATCTGGTTATCGAGCCGCAGCGCCTGATCCGCCGCCGTCTGTTTCCTGACCATGATTCCCATCGAATCCATCTCGTTTCCGGGTCATTCTGGCCTCTCGGGACCGCGGATTCAATTGCGAACAATTAAATGTGAGGCCGCATAATTTATATTGCGCACAATCTAACTGCGTGCAATACATTCGACGTCGAATTCAAAACCCAAGTCGAAACTACCCAAGTGCAAAACCCAAGGGAGACCACGATGTCTGTGAACGTGCTCTACAAGACCAGCGCCAAGGCAACCGGCGGCCGCGACGGCCATGCGGCAACGCTCGACGGCGCGCTCGACGTCAAGCTCACGACCCCGAAGGAGCTCGGTGGCGGCGGTGGCGCCGGCAACAATCCGGAGCAGCTGTTCGCAGCCGGCTATGCCGCCTGCTTCATCGGCGCCATGAAGTTCGTGGCCTCCCAGGGCGGCCCCAAGGTTCCCGCCGACGCCGCGGTGACCTCGACGGTCGGCATCGGCCCGCGCTCGGAAGGCGGCTTCGGCCTCGCCGTCGATCTCGCCGTCTCGCTGCCCGGCCTGTCCCGCGCTGACGCCGAAGCGCTGGTCGAGAAGGCCCACCAGGTGTGCCCGTATTCCAACGCGACCCGCGGCAATGTCGACGTCAAGCTGAGCGTCGTCTAGTTCACCCGACTGCCGATAGTCCGCCACGTCCCGCGTGGCGGACTATTGCGTTTCAGCGGATCATTGCATCGCAGATGCCAGCTCGCTCTTTTCGGTTCGCTTGGCGAACGCACGCGCCGCCTGCTGCATGGGCCTGCGCCGACGGAAGCATTGCTGCCTCGCCTGAAGACCGTTAGCTCTGGGACCCTCGTTATCCGATCCCAACTGAGCGAAGGTTGTTTCCATGAATACCCCAGCGGCTACGGGCGCGATGACCGGACTGCGCGTGATCGATCTGACGCGCGTGCTCGGCGGCCCGTATTGCACCCAGATCCTTGCCGACCACGGCGCCGACGTGATCAAGGTCGAGCCGCCCGCCGGCGACGAGGTGCGCGACTGGGGCCCTCCCTTCCACGACGAGGACGCGGCCTATTTCGTCGGCATCAACCGCAACAAGCGCTCGATCGGCCTCGATCTCGCCTCCGAGGGCGGCCGCGCGGTGCTGATGAAAATGCTCGAGACGGCCGACGTGCTGATCGAGAATTTCAAGCCGGGCACGCTCGACAAATGGGGCATCGGCAACGACGTGCTGCGCGCGAAATTTCCGCGCCTCGTACACGCCCGCATCTCTGGCTTCGGCGCCGATGGCCCACGCGGCGGCAATCCCGGCTATGACGCCATCATCCAGGCGATGACCGGCATGATCGCTGCCACCGGATCGAAGGAGAGCGGACCGATGCGGATCGGCGTTCCCGTCGTCGACATCTCGACAGGTCTCTACGCCACGATCGGCATCCTGATGGCGCTGTCGGAGCGGCAGCGCTCGGGGCTCGGCCAGTTCCTCGAGACCACGCTGTACGAGACCGGCCTTGCGATCATGCATCCGCACACCGCGAACTATTTCATGCATGGCAAGCCGCCATCGCTCACCGGCAACGAGCATCCGAACCTCGTTCCTTACGCGATCTTCCCGACCAAGACCGACAACATCTTCATCGGCGTCGGCAATGACAGCACCTTCCGCAAGCTCGCCAAGGAGATCGGCAAGCCCGAGCTCGGCACCGATCCGCGCTTTGCCCGCAACAAGGACCGCATCGCCAACCGCGATGCGCTGCGGGCCGAGCTTGCCGCGGTCTTCAGCCAGCACGAGGCCGAGCCGCTGTGCAATCGGCTGCTCGCCGCCGGCCTGCCGGCCGGCCCGGTGCAGAAGATCGACCAGGCGCTGACCAACCCGCACACCATCCATCGCGGCGACGTCATCGAGAAGGATTGGTACAAGGGCGTCGCCTCGCCGATCCGGCTCGAACGCACCAAGCCGAGCCTGCGCCGCACGCCGCCGAAGTTCAGCCAGCACGCTGCGGAAGTGCTCGGCGAGTTCGGCTACTCCAGGGATGAGATCAACGGCCTGGTCGACAAGGGCGTGGTCTGCGGTCCGCAGCGCAAGCGCTGACAGCGTATTCGCGCAAAGCCCGTCCCGCACCTGATGCGGGATGGGCACCGGTTCGCGTCACGCCAATACACCAGCCCCTGCGGTGCAACGTCGCGTCCGGCATTGCACCGCACGCTCGCGGCCGTGATCTCCGCCTTTTTTACCGCTTCCCTTCGCTTCGGCTTCCCCCGTACCATGGCTTTCGTTTATACGGTCATTTGAACGTCATCCGGCGCTGATAACGCGCCCAACGAAAGATGGTGTTCCAACCGGAGGGGCTTTTGATGATTTTTCGACGACTCGGCGCTGCTGCGGCAGCCGCTGCCACGCTTGTATTCGCGTCGCCTGCGTTTGCGGTGACGGAGATTCAGTGGTGGCACGCGATGACCGGCGCCAACAATGACGTCATCGTCAAGCTGGCCAACGACTTCAACGCCTCGCAGTCCGACTACAAGGTGATCCCGACCTACAAGGGCGGCTACGCCGACACCATGAACGCCGGCATCGCCGCATTCCGCGCCGGCAATGCGCCGCACATCATGCAGGTGTTCGAGGTCGGTACCGCGACGATGATGGCCGCCACCGGCGCCGTCAAACCGGTCTACAAGCTGATGGCCGACGCCGGCGAGAAGTTCGATCCGAGCGTCTATCTGCCCGCGATCACCGGCTACTACTCGACCTCGAAGGGCGAGATGCTGTCGTTCCCCTTCAACTCGTCGTCGACCGTGATGTGGGTCAATCTCGACGCGCTGAAGAAGGCCAACATCGCCGAGATCCCGAAGACCTGGCCGCAAGTGTTCGAGGACGCCAAGAAGCTGAAGGCGGCCGGCTACACCACCTGCGGCTTCTCCGGCTCGTGGGTCACCTGGGTCAATCTCGAGCAGCTCTCGGCCTGGCACAACGTGCCGCTCGCCAGCAAGGCCAACGGCCTTGACGGCTTCGACACTGTGCTCGAATTCAACGGCCCGCTGCAGGTCAAGCATCTCGAGAACCTGGTCGAGCTGCAGAAGGACAAGACCTACGACTACGCCGGCCGTACCAACACCGGCGAAGGCCGCTTCACCGCGGGCGAGTGCCCGATCTACCTGACCTCGTCGGCCTTCTTCGGCAACGTCAAGGCGCAGGCCAAGTTCAACTTCACCGCCGCGCCGATGCCGTATTATCCCGACGCCAAGGGCGCACCGCAGAACTCGATCATCGGCGGCGCCTCGCTCTGGGTGATGGGCGGCAAGTCGGCTGAAGAATACAAGGGCGTGGCCAAGTTCCTGACCTTCCTCTCGGACACTGACCGCCAGGTCTGGATCCACAAGGCCTCAGGCTATCTGCCGATCACCAAGGCGGCCTACGCCAAGGCCAAGGCAGAGGGCTTCTACAAGGACCAGCCTTATCTGGAGACCCCGCTGCTCGAGCTCACCAACAAGGAGCCGACCGAGAATTCCCGCGGTCTGCGCCTCGGCAACATGGTGCAGCTGCGCGACATGTGGTCGGAAGAGATCGAGCAGGCGCTGGCCGGCAAGAAGACCGCCAAGCAGGCGCTGGACTCGGCCGTCGAGCGCGGCAACCAGATGCTGCGGCAGTTTGAAAAGACCGCCGTCCACTGACATGATGTCTTGAGACCTCAACCGGCAGGCCGCGACAAGCGGCCTGCCATTTTGCCGAGATCATGCAAAAGCAATCGATTTTCCAATCAAAGCTGTTGCCTTA
>DASVOL010000448.1:0-1522 GCA_036383375.1 Bradyrhizobium sp.
CGGCAGGAGGAATTGGCGGTTGCGCTGATCGGCGCGGACGGCATCTGGTCGTCGGTCCGCGGACATTTGTTTCCGGATGTACAACCGCAATTCTCCGGCCTGATCGCCTGGCGCGGCACGCTGGACGCGACCGCCCTGCCGCGTGAATACACCGCGCCGCGCGTGCAGCTGTGGATGGGGCCGGACGCGCATCTCGTGGCCTATCCGATCTCGGCCGGACGCCAGGTCAACGTGGTCGCGATCGTGTCGGGCACCTGGAACCGGCCGGGCTGGAGCGCACCCGGCGATGCCAACGAGATCAAGGGCGCGTTCGCCAATCCGCGCTGGCCCGCCACGGCGCGGATGCTGATCGGCGCGGTCGACGGCTGGCGCAAATGGGCGCTGTTCACCCTGCCCGACATCGGCCGCTGGAGCGAAGGCGCGGTGACGCTGCTCGGCGACGCCGCGCATGCGATGCTGCCGTTTGCCGCGCAAGGCGCCGGCATGGCGATCGAGGATGCGGCCGTGCTCGCC
Organism: Bradyrhizobium sp.; assembly: GCA_036383375.1. GTDB lineage: Bacteria > Pseudomonadota > Alphaproteobacteria > Rhizobiales > Xanthobacteraceae > Bradyrhizobium. The sequence continues at coordinate 514 of DASVOL010000448.1, forward strand.
AAGGCCCTGGCCGACTGCACCGGCGAAAACACCGCAGGCATTCCCGCCGCGTTGAAGCGCTACGCCGAGGTGCGACGAAGACGCGTGCTGAAGGTGCAGCGCATGGCGCGGCAGCAGGGCCGCATCTATCATTTGAGCGGCCCCCTGGCGATCGCGCGCGACCTCGCGATCCGCGCCATCGGTCCGCAGCGCATGCTGGCGCGGCAGGACTGGATCTACGACTGGCGCGCCTGAGAGATATCAGCTCGAAGCGCGCGTTCAGTGAACCAGGCCTCGCGGCGCGCGCGGACCCTTTGCCCCCGGCGCAGGCGCCGCGGGTGCGGCCGCCGCAGGCGTATCCGGCGGGCTCTCATGGCACTTGTTGGCGCGCCAGGCCTGATCCGCGAGCCTCTGCTGCGCATGGATCGAGATCAGCTCGTTGCGATAAACCATTTCCGAGACCACGGTACCGCCGACGCCGGTCTCCGCCTTGGCCATCAACTTTTCCTGGTCCGTCGCGCGAGACGCGAGAGTCTTGCGCTCGGTCTCGAGCTGCTTGCAATCATACAGATCGTATTTGGCGGGATCGGCGAATGCACCGGGCACGCTGTCGCCGATCTGCGCGCAGCCGGAAACGCCCGCAGCCGAGGCGAGCAGCGCAACGATGGCTGCCGCGCGCGACAGATTTGGGCGGCGTGGGAAACGAAAAGACATTCAGCTTTCTTAGTCCGACAGTGTTGAGATTGCCTAAAGCAGCCGCCGGTGTCCGGATTGAGGCTCAATCGCGGCGGCGCGCTGCTTATCCCAATGCTCGGCCGCCGAAGCAAATGGAATTGCAGGCCGCGCCTTAAGCCTTTGAAAGCGCACCTGTTAGCAGCGGATAATGACAATTCCACTCCGCCGGCAAACGCGCTAGTAATCGGCGCGCCTGGCGCAATGCGGACGTGGCGGAATTGGTAGACGCAAGGGACTTAAAATCCCTCGACGGCAACGTCATGTGGGTTCGAGTCCCACCGCCCGCACCAGCCTG
>DASVOL010000449.1:0-2882 GCA_036383375.1 Bradyrhizobium sp.
TGTTGAAGGAGGCCGGCGTGACGCCGCCGGTCAGCGTCGATTTCATGGTGCCGAAGGGCCCGGAGACCGAGGCCACCGCGCAGGTCGTCCAATCGATGGCCGCGGAAGCCGGCTTCGACATGAAGATCAGGGTCACCGAATTCGCGACCTCGCTGAAGCAGGCCGAGTCTGGCGAATACCAGGCTTACATGCTGGCCTGGAGCGGCCGCATCGATCCGGACGGCAACTCCTATGTCTTCCTGCACAAGGACGCGCCGCAAAACTACAGCGCCTGGGCCAATCCCGACGCCGACAAGGCGCTCGATGATGCCCGCCTCGCCACGGACATGGCGCAGCGCAAGGCGATCTACGCCAAGCTGACCAAGCTCGAGCTCGAGGACGAGGCCATCCTCTATATCTATCACCGCCGCATCATCATCGCGCACACCACCAGACTCGACGGCTACAAGCAGATGCCCGATGGCCTGGTGCGCGTGGTCGGGCTGAAGCTGAAATGACCGCGCCGACGTCCCGGACCCGAGCACCGCGATGCTGAACTTCCTCGCCAAGCGGCTGGTTCAGATCGTGCCGACGCTGTTCTTCGTCTCGGTGCTGATCTTCTCGCTGCAGCATTTGCTGCCGGGCGATCCGGCGCTGGTGATGGCCGGCGAGGAGCGGGATCCTGCCGTGATCGCGCAGATCCGCGCGCAGTACCATCTCGATCAGCCGATCCCGGTGCAGTATGTCTACTGGATCAAGGGCGTGCTGTCGGGCGATTTCGGCGAGTCCTTGCGCAACAAGATGCCGGTGCTGGAGCTGATCGCGCAGAAGCTGCCGGTGACCTTGCAGCTTGCGGCGATGGCGATCGTGATCGCCTTCCTGATCGGGATTCCCGCCGGCATCGTCTCGGCGGTGAAGAAAGGCACCGCCTGGGATTACGGCGCCAATCTGTTCGCGCTGTGGGGCATCTCGACGCCGAACTTCTGGCTCGGCATCATGCTGATCTTCCTGTTCTCCATCGAACTCGGCTGGCTGCCGGCCTCCGGCTATGTGCCGCTCACCGAGAACTGGCGCGCCAGCCTTGCCGCCACCATCATGCCGGCCTTCGTGCTCGGCAACGCCATCGCGGCGATCCTGATGCGGCACACAAGAAGCGCGATGCTGCAGGTGCTGGAGAGCGACTATGTCCGCACCGCACGCGCCAAGGGCCTGTCCGAACGCACTGTGATCCTCAAGCATGCGATGCGCAACGCGCTGACGCCGATCATCACGCTCGGGGCGCTCGAGCTCGGCACGCTGCTATCGGGTGCGGTTCTCACCGAGCAGATTTTCTCGATCCCGGGCTTTGGCAAGCTGATCGTCGATGCCGTGTTCAACCGCGACTACGCCGTCGTGCAGGGCGTGGTGCTGACGACGGCGACGATCTACATCACGCTCAATTTGATCGCCGACATCGCCTACATCCTCGTCAACCCGCGGCTGAGGGGCTGATCGGATGACCGACGCCGTACTCAGGACATCAGCCGCACTTGCCGCCGCCGAGACGCTGGAAAGCCCGGCACGGCGCGCCTGGCGTCGGCTGATCCGGCGCAAGGGTGCGGTGCTCGGCCTCGCCGTGATTGCGCTCTTCATTCTGCTCGCCGTCTTCGCGCCGCTGATCGTGCCCTATGATCCGATCGCGACGAGCTGGTCGCTGGTCCGCAAGGCGCCGTCGATGCAGCACTGGTTCGGCACCGACGAGCTCGGCCGCGACGTGCTCGCGCGCGTCGTGTTCGGCGCCCGCGCCTCGCTGCTCGCCGGCGTGATCTCGGTCGGCATCGCACTTGCGATCGGCGTGCCGCTCGGGCTGCTCGCCGGCTATCGCGGCGGCTTCATCGACGCGCTGATCAGCCGCATCACCGATGCGATGCTGGCCTGCCCGTTCCTGATCCTGGCGATCGCGCTCGCCGCGTTCCTTGGCCCGAGCCTCGGCAATGCGATGATCGCGATCGGCGTCTCGGCGACCCCGATCTTCATCCGCCTGACCCGCGGCCAGGTGATGAGCGTCAAGGTCGAGGACTATGTCGAGGCGGCGCGCGCCATGGGCAATCCGCGCTGGCGCATCGCGCTGGTCCACATCCTGCCGAACATCCTGCCGGCGCTCTTGGTGCAGGCCACGCTGTCGATCGCCGCCGCGATCATCGCCGAGGCCGCGCTGTCCTTCCTCGGCCTCGGCCAGCAGCCGCCGGCGCCGTCCTGGGGCAGCATGCTCAACGCCGCCCAACGCTTCCTGACCAGCGCGCCATGGATGGCGATCTGGCCGGGGCTTGCAATCTTCCTGGTCGTGCTGTCGTTCAACCTGGTCGGCGACGGCCTGCGCGACGCGCTCGATCCGAAGGCGCGGTGAGGCGCCCCCGCCTCACTCGCAGCGAACGCGATTCTTCCCCGTCACCCTGAGGAGCGTGCATCTTGCGCGCGTCTCGAAGGGTCGACGGCCACCAGCCGCGCCGTGCATCCTTCGAGACGCGCTACGCGCTCCTCAGGATGACGGGACCGGCAGCGCGCACCTCAGATCATTCGGCTAAATCACCACTTCCCTGAGCACCCTCCGGCAATCCATCTCGTATTCGAGATCGATCACCGGCGGGCGGCAGAAGTGCCAGGTCAGGCCCGAGCGCGTGGCGCCGCGGCGGACCAGTTCGTCGACGATCACGGGATGGATGTCGTGCACGGTGTAGGCCTGCACCGCGGTCGTCTCCTGCCAGCCGAAGCTGAACTCCGCGAGACGGCGCTCCATCTCGCCGGTGGTGAAGCGGACCTTCTCCCGCCACGCGCCGGGGCTGAGATCGCGGTAGCAAACGATGCGATCGGGATAGCTCGCTGTGCCGCTGCGGGCCTCGGCGCCGCCCGCGATCACGAAGGAC
>DASVOL010000450.1:0-1514 GCA_036383375.1 Bradyrhizobium sp.
GTGACGACTGCCGCGGCCTCGGCGTCGGCGCCGCGCTGATGCAGCGCGCGCTGGCCGTGGCGAAGGCCCGCGGCCACGGCGCGGTGATCCTGCTTGGCGACGCGTCCTATTACGCCCGCTACGGCTTCTCTGCCGGCAAGACCGGCGAATTGTCACTGCCCGGCGCGTTCGAGCGCGCGCGGCTGCTCGGCCTCGAACTGGTCGAGGGCGCGCTGGACGGCGCCTGGGGCATGATCACGCCGACCGGCGCACCGCTGCCCAAGAGCAAGGCATCGAGCAAGGCAACCCGCACCCGGAAGGCACCGCTCGCCGTGCCGCACGCGGCGTAAGGCGGGCGCCATGGCAGAGAACCTTCCAGCAATCGATGGCGCGCGCCCGCGTTGGCGCGGCCTCGTCACCACGGTCATGCTGGTGCTGATCGCGGTCATGATCGTCAGGGACATCCTGATCCGACGCTGGACCGGCACGCCGCCGTCGCCGCCGGACAGCACGCAGCAGTCCCACTAGCGCCGGCCGCAAGGCCCAGAAGAGAAGGGGTTGCGCGGGCGCCGAAAATGCCCGTAAACCCCGCGCAAAGCCATTTTCAGCCGAGGTCCGACATGTCCCGCCGCCTGATTTCCACCGGCTCGCCGTTCGAGAAGACCGCGGGCTACAGCCGTGCCGTGATCGACGGCGACTTCGCCTTCGTCGCCGGAACCACCGGCTACGACTACGCCACCATGACCATGCCGGCCGATGTCACGAGCCAGTCACGGAACTGCTTCAAGACCATCGAGGCTGCCCTGAAAGAGGGAGGCTTTGCGATGGCCGACATCGTCCGCGCGACCTACTACCTCACCGACGTCAGTGACGCGGATGCCCATTTCGCGGTCTGCGGCGAGGTGCTCGGCGAGATCCGGCCTGCCGCGACGCTGCTGATCGTCGTGGGGCTCTACAAGCCCGAGATGAAGGTCGAGATCGAAGTCACCGCAAAGCGACGCAACCCCTGATCCACTCTACCCGCCGCTCGGCGCTCTCCTGGAGAAAATGATGAGCCCCTCCTCGCAGATCTACGCGAAAATCACCGGCCCCATTGTCATGATCGGCTTCGGCTCGATCGGCAAAGGCACGTTGCCGATGATCGAGCGGCATCTCGATTACGACAAGTCGCGCATCACCGTGATCGATCCGAAGGATGAGGGCCGCAAGGCCCATTGCGAGAAGCAGAATGTCAAATTCATCCAGCAGGCCGTGACCAAGGACAATTATCGCGACCTGCTGACCCCGCTGCTCACCGAAGGCGGCGGCCAGGGCTTCTGCGTCAATCTGTCGGTCGATACCGGCTCGACCGACATCATGGAGCTCTGCAACGAGCTCGGTGCGCTTTATATCGACACCGTCAACGAGCCCTGGCTCGGCTTCTATTTCGATGCTTCGAAGGGCCCGGAAGCGCGCTCCAACTACGCGCTGCGTGAAGTGACGCTGGCCGCCAAGAAGGCGCGTCCCGCGGGCTCGACGACGGCCGTCTCCTGCTG
>DASVOL010000451.1:0-3491 GCA_036383375.1 Bradyrhizobium sp.
CCTTGCTTCGAACCCTTGCTTTCGCCACTCATGGCTCGCTCCTTGAAATGTGAAAGACCGGGCCGCAGACGCCCGTTGCACCTGGGCGATCGATAGCGCATATTACTATGAATTTCATAGTCACTTCCTGATGAAGAAAACGTGATGGCAAAGTCGAAGGGCAATCTTGCTGACCAGACGCTCTGTCCGGTGGCCCGCGCGGAAACCGTGGTGGGCGATCGCTGGACCGTGCTGGTGTTGCGCGAGCTGTTCGCGCGCAACCACCGCTTCGAGGAGATTCAGGCCTATACCGGCGCGACCCCACAGATGATCGCGGCGCGGCTGAAGCAGCTGGAGGCCAACGGACTGGTGACACGGCGCGTCTACAACAAGCGCCCGTTACGCCATGAGTATCACCTCACCGGGAAAGGCGAGGCATTCTTCCCGGTGATGTTCGCGCTGCGCGCCTGGGGCGAGACCTGGTGCAAGTCGCCCAAGGACGGTCTCTCCATGAATTACACTCACCTTGCCTGCGGCAAGCCGGCGGGGCTCGGTCCGGTCTGCCAGGCCTGCGGCGAGCCGCTGCACTGGGCGGACATGGTCGCGGAGCGAATGCCCAAATACCAAAGAGAGCGCGACGCGCGTTGGGAGGCCTTCAAGGCGACCCGCTGAATTCCCCGACGCCGCCGGCGCAAGCCGACGACACGAAGCCATTCGCAGCGTTTCGATCACGCGGGGCCGGGCCCCGCATAACACAGGAGACCACCATGCCATTCGTTCGTATCGACCTGAAGCGCGGCAAGTCCGCCGAATATCGCAAGACCCTGGGCGAGATCGTCTACAAGGCGATGCGCGAGCTGATCAACGTGCCGGAGAATGACAAGTTTCAGGTCATCACCGAGCACGACCGCGGCGACCTCAACTACGCCGACAACTATCTCGGCAACAATTACAGCGACGATCTCATCCTGATCCAGATCACGCTGAATGCGGGGCGTACGGTCGAGATGAAGAAGGCGTTCTACAAGCGGATCGTGGATGATTTCCAGCGCCAGCTGCAGGGACGTCCGGACGATATCTTCATCAACCTGGTCGAGGTCGCCAAGGAAAACTGGTCGTTCGGCAACGGCATCGCACAATACGCTAGCTGAACGCGGAACAGGCATGCGCCGGACAGGCAGTGGCATGTCCGGCGCCCTGCCGTCCGTGGCTTGCGATCGGCGTTGCCGGCACGCATAGTGCGCTCCCTTGCACAAGCAACAACAAATGGGGAGGCAACCATGAGGACGATCGCAGCCGCGCTGTGCGCGCTCGCGCTGATCGCAACCGGGGCGCAAGCACAGACGCTGAAGGATTTCATGGCTGTCGTCATGAAGAAATGGACCGCGCCGTTCGACCCGTACGAGCTGATCGACAATATCTACTACGTCGGCACCGACGGGATCGCGGTCTACATCATCAAGACGTCGCAAGGGCTGATCCTGATGGACACGGCGATGCAGCAGTCGACCGGCATGATCAAGGACAACATCGCCAAGCTCGGCTTCAAGGAAGGCGACATCAAGATCATTCTCAACACCCACGCCCATCTCGACCACACCGGCGGCTTTGCCGAGATCAAGAAAGAGACCGGCGCGCAGCTGATCGCCGGCGAGCGCGACAAGCCGCTGCTCGAGGGCGGCTACTATCCGGGCGACGAGAACAACGCCGATCTTGCCTTTACGCCGGTCAAGGTCGACCGCACCGTCAAGGAGGGCGACAAGGTGACGCTCGGCGACGTGACGCTGACCGCGCACACCACACCCGGCCATTCGCCCGGCTGCACCAGCTGGGAGATGACGGTGAAAGACGGCAACCAGCAGCGCAACGTGCTGTTCTTCTGCAGCGGAACGGTGGCGCTGAACCGGCTGGTCGGCCGCCCGACCTATCCCGGCATCGTCGACGACTACCGCTCGACCTTCGCCAAGGTCAAGGCGATGAAGGTCGACGTGCTGCTCGGCCCGCATCCGGAGGTCTACGACATGCAGGCCAAGCGCGCGGAGATGAAGGACGGCGCGCCGAACCCGTTCGTCAAGCCGGGCGAAAACGCCACCTATGTGGCCGGGCTGGAGCAGGATTTCGACAAGCAGCTCGCCAAGCAGACCGCTGCGCTGCAGAAGGCGAATTAGGGAGCACTGCGAGAGGTCATACCGTCATCCTGAGGAGCCGCGAAGCGGCGTCTCGAAGGATGAACGGCCCGGCCGGTGGCCGTCGATCCTTCGAGACGCGCGCAAGAGCGCGCTCCTCAGGATGACGGGCCCGCGCAATTTTCGGCCGTTGCCGCGGCAACTATGGATGCAGCGCGGCTTGACATCGCGAGGCAATCCATCAAGAGGTGGATTGCCTTTCCGCTTTTGCCGCCCGCAATGACGGAACGTAACAAGACAGAACTGGGAGCCGCCCGATGTCCTCGCGCAAACCCGCCGCCGGCAAAAGCAAGACCGTCACCGTCAAGGACGCCACCTTCGGCCTCTTGCGCGCGTGGGGCATCAAGAAGGTGTTCGGCAATCCCGGCTCAACCGAGCTGCCGTTCCTGAGCGACTGGCCCGACGACATCGACTACGTGCTCGGCCTGCAGGAGGCCTCCGTCGTCGGCATGGCCGACGGCTACGCACTGGCGACGCGCAATGCCGGTTTCGTCAACCTGCATTCGGCGGCCGGCGTCGGCAATGCGCTCGGCAACATCTACAACGCCTATCGCAATCAGACCCCTCTGGTGATCACCGCCGGCCAGCAGGCGCGCTCGATCATGCCGCTGCAGGCGTTCCTCTACGCCGAGCGCGCCTCCGAATTCCCGCGGCCTTACGTGAAATTCGCGGTCGAGCCGGCGCGCGCCGAGGACGTCCCCGCGGCAATCGCACGCGCCTATTATGTCGCGATGCAGCCGCCCTGCGGGCCGACCTTCGTCTCGGTGCCGATCGACGACTGGGCGCATGCGACGCAGCCGATCGACGCTCGCCAGGTCAGCCGCGAGATCGGTCCTGATGCCGCCGCGATGCAGGCGCTGGTGGCCGCGCTCGGCGAGGCCAAGCGCCCTGCCCTGGTCGTCGGCCCCGCCGTCGATCGCGCCGAGGCTGTCGACCTGATGGTGAAGGTTGCAGAGAAGACAAAGGCCGCAGTCTGGGCCAGCCCGTTCTCGGCGCGCTGCTCGTTCCCCGAGCGGCATCCACAGTTTGCCGGCTTCCTGCATGCCGCGCCTGGCCAGCTCTCCGACGCGCTGCGCGATCACGATCTTGTCGTGGTGGTCGGCGCGCCGGTGTTCACCTTCCATGTTGAGGGCCATGCCGCGATCTTCGACGGCGCGACCACGATCTTCCAGATCACCGACGATCCCGACGCCGCCGCGATGACGCCGACCGGCCACAGCATCATCGCGACCATGAAGCCGGCACTGTCGGCGCTGCTCGAGATGCTGCCCGAGACCAAACGAAGCGCAGCGCCGGGCCGCGTCCTGCCGCCGGCACCCGCGGCCG
>DASVOL010000452.1:0-6039 GCA_036383375.1 Bradyrhizobium sp.
TCTTCCAGGCCGTAGGCGAGCCAGTCGGCCATCGCGTCGCCGATCACCAGCACGTTGCGCTCGGCGGCGGCTTCGCGCTTGGCCGGCGGCGGAGCGCGCGAGAAATCCTCGCGTGGCCGCTGCGGCTGTGATGATTGCGGCTGCTGCTGGAATGGTGCGAAGAAATCGCCCCCGAACCAGCCGCCACCGCCACCGTGCTGCGGCGGAGCGCGGCGCTGCGGTTGCGGCGGTCCGCCACCGAAGCCGGGGAAGCCGAAGAACTGCGCCGAGGCGGGCTCGGCAATGCCGATCAACAGCGCAAGCGCCACCGTCAGCGCGACCAGCGGAGCGGCTTCGGTGAATACGCGCAGGAAGGACTTCGGCTTCGCCATCGAGTTCGTCGCAATGATCAGGAAGTACGTGAGCATATTAGCGGAATCGGGCCGCAAGCGGGCAGCTTTTCCACCCATAAATCGGGTGCCTCCGGCCGCCGTCAAGGCGGGCGGCAAATATCGGATTTCACGGTTACTTTCGCGCCTGATCCGCCGAAACTCGCCGCCCTACCGCCCGCGCAGCCGCTCCAGTACCTCTGATGTGGCGAAACCGTCGGCCGGCGCCCCGATCGAGACCTGGAAGCCGCGCAGCGCCTCGCGGGTCTGGCCGCCGAACTGGCCGTCGGGCGTGCCCTTGTAGAAGCCGCGCTGGGCCAGCAGCTGCTGCAGTTCCAGCCGCTCGGCGCGCGACAGCACCCGTTCCTGGCGCGGCCAGGGCTGCACGAAGGGCTGGCCGCCGCGCAGGCGATCGGCGAAATGGCCGATGGCGAGCGCATAGGCCTCGGCCGGGTTGTACTTCATGATCACCCGGAAGTTCTGCAGCATCAGGAAGCCCGGACCTTCGGCACCGGCGGGCGCCAGCAGATAGGCCTTGTCGGACGGCCGCGGGAACGCTTGCCCGTTGGGCCGCTTGACGCCGAGCTGCTCCCATTGCGACAGCGGCATCGCCTTGGCGCGGTCGGCCAGCATGTAGTTCAGGCCCTGCGGCAGCACCACCTCGTACCCCCAGCTCGCGCCGGTCTGCCAGCCGTCCTTCTTCAGATTGTTGGCGGTCGAGGCGATCAGGTCGCTCGGATCGTCGACGACGTCGCGGCGGCCGTCGCCATCGCCGTCGACGGCGTAGCGCTTGAACGCGGTCGGCATGAACTGGGTCGGACCGAAGGCGCCGGCCCAGGAGCCGCGCATCTGTTCGGGCTTGAGATCGCCGCGGTTGAGAATTTCCAGCGCCGACAGGAACTCGTCCTTGAAATAGGCCTGGCGGCGGCCGATGCAGGCGAGCGTCGCGGTCGACTGCACCACACTGCGATCGCCCATCTGGGTCGAGTAGTTCGACTCGATGCCCCAGATCGCCGCGATGATGTAGCGATCGACGCCGTAGGCCTTCTCGGTCGCGTCGAACTGCGGCTTGTACTTCGCGAGGATCTCGCGGCCCTTCGCGAGCCTGGTGTCGCTGACGAGGATGTCGAGATAGTCCCAGATCGCCTTGGTGAATTCAGGCTGCGAATCCAGCAGATCCATGATGCGAAGATCGGGCTGCAGGCCCGCGGTGAAGCGCTCGAAATTCTGCTGGGTGATGTTGCGCCGCGCCGCATCCGGCCACATCCCGGCGACGCAGTTCGGGAAGTCCGATGCGGCCTGGCGGATCGCGGCGGCCGTCATCAAAGGATGGCCGGAGGCGCCGTCTTCCCCGCTCCAGGGCGGCGGCGCGCCATCCTGTCCCGTCGCGGCCTGCGGCGGCGTCGCGGCGTTCGGGGAGAAGATGCTGTCGATCAGGTTGGTCAGGCCGTTGTTGCCGGCCGATTGAGCTTGCGTACTGCCGGGCAGCAGCAGCGCCAGCCCGATCAGGCTGGCGCTGAAAAGCCTGATCCTCGTTGTTGCCGTCGCGCGCATTTTCGTCTGCCTGTCAAAATCGTGCCGCCTCAGAAGGCCCCGTCACGGTTTCCAATAGCTTAACAAAGGGCAGCATTTGGGGCGTGACGAAATCGCGCGACGGTTTTGACCGGGACAAATTGTCCGCCGTCGTCAATCCACCTTCGACTGCTCCCTGAGACCAGCCAAGACGGCTTCGGCATTCTCGAAGCAGTCGCCGCCCGGCGGGCTCGCTTCAATCTGAGCGATCACGGCTTCCAGCCCGGCCTGGGTTTCAGCCAGCCGATGCCGGAGGGCTGCGACTTCCACCACCTTGGTCTTGAGCGCGGCCACCAGCGTGTCGCGGCTCCAGTCGCCCTTGCCGTGCGGCGGCAGCAGGTTCCGGATCTCGTCCAGCGAAAATCCGGCCTGCTGGGCCATCACGATGATTTCGAGGACCTGCCTGGTTCCGCGCGAATACTGCCGATAGCCATTCAGGCCGCGATCGATCGACCCGATCAGGCCCTCGCGCTCGTAGAAGCGGATGCGCGATGGCGCGAGGCCGGACTCCCGAGCCAGTTCCCCGATCTTCACGACGGCGCTCCTTGTTGCAGCTTGACCTTAAAGTTTACTTTAAGGTTAGGGTGCGGGCAGATCAACAAGGAACTCGATAAGGAACCTGGCTCATGTCGCCGTTCGATTCACTCACTTTGCCCAACGGGACCAGTGTTCCCAACCGCATCGCCAAGGCGGCGATGGAGGAGAATATGGCCGACGCCGGGCATCTCCCGTCGGTCGAATTGCTGCGCCTTTATCAGGCCTGGGCCGACGGCGGCGCCGGGCTCATCATCACCGGCAATGTCATGATCGATCGCCGCGCCATGACCGGACCGGGCGGCGTCGTGCTGGAGGACGGCACCCCGCTCGAAGCTTTCCGCAACTGGGCGCGGATCGGCCGCGCCAAGGGCGCGCAAATCTGGTTGCAGCTCAGTCATCCGGGCCGGCAGATGATGAAAAACATGGGCCAGCAGACTTGGGCGCCATCGGCGGTGGCGCTCGATCTCGGCAAGCATTCGAACCTGTTTGCGATGCCCAAGGCGATGACCGAGCACGACATCGAAGAAGTGATCGCGCGCTTCGTCACGGCCGCGAAACTCGCCGAGCAAGCCGGTTTCTCCGGCGTGCAGATCCATGCTGCGCACGGCTATCTGATCAGCCAGTTCCTGTCGCCCTTGAGCAACCGGCGCACCGACCGCTGGGGCGGCTCGCTGCAAAACCGCGCGCGTCTTTTGATCGAGACCGTCAAGGCGGTCCGTGCGGCGGTGTCGCCGGGCTTCTCGATCGCGGTCAAATTGAACTCGGCCGATTTCCAGCGCGGCGGCTTCGATGCAGCCGACGCGAAGACAGTCGTCGAGATGCTGAATGAATTGCCCGTGGATCTGGTGGAACTGTCGGGCGGCAGCTACGAGGCGCCGGCGATGCAAGGCGATGCGCGCGATGGCCGCACGCTGGCGCGCGAGGCCTATTTCCTCGACTTCGCGCGCGAGATCGCAGGGGTCGCCAGGATGCCGGTGATGGTCACCGGCGGCATTCGCCGCATCGGCATCGTGCAACAGGTGCTCGACAGCGGCATCGCCATTGCGGGTATCGCCACCGCGCTTGCGATCAGGCCGGACTTGGTAAATGCGTGGCGCCGGGCTGAGGATCTGCGGCCAGAAGTCGCGCCCATCCGCTGGAAGAGCAAGCCGATGGCCTCGCTTGCCGCCATGGCCGTCGTGAAATTCCAGCTGCGGCGGTTGAGCCGGGGCGGCACGGCCAATCCGAACGTTTCGCCGCTGAAGGCGTTGGTTCTCGCCCAATTGCGCACCGCCTCGCTCACCCGCAAATATCGCCGCTGGATCGCGTCACCTGTCACGGCTGCGTCTCGCGGCGCGTCTGCGCCGTCGCAGGCCAATGCGCGGGCCGTCGGGATGCCTCAGTAAACCATACGCATGGGTGGAAAAGGGCGGATCCGTGCACATCACACATCCGCCTTTGTTCTCGGCTGCAAAACGGGTACCTAAGATGCGATTGCATTTCGCGCCGTCCCACCCGTTTCAAGGCTTCCGATAATCCCATGAAGATCCGCAAAGCCGTATTTCCCGTCGCCGGTCTCGGCACCCGCGTGCTGCCTGCCACCAAGGCAATGCCGAAGGAGATGCTGACGATCGTCGACAAGCCCCTGATCCAGTACGTGGTCGATGAGGCCCGTGAAGCCGGCATCGAGCACTTCGTGTTCGTCACCGGTCGCAACAAGGGCGTTATCGAAGATCACTTCGACCGCATGTTCGAGCTCGACACCACGCTCGCACAACGCGGCAAGAAGACCGAGCAGGATATCCTGGCGCAGAACCAGCCGGAGGCCGGCGCGATGAGCTTCACCCGGCAGCAGGCGCCGCTCGGGCTCGGCCACGCGGTGTGGTGCGCGCGCGACATCGTCGGCAACGAGCCGTTCGCGGTGGTGCTGCCCGACGAACTGGTGCTGAACACGCCGGGCTGCCTGAAGCAGATGATCGATGCCGCCAACAAGCTCGGCGAGAAGTCGAACGTGATCGCGGTCGAGGCGGTGCCCGACGAGCTCACCCATCAATACGGCATCTGTGGCGTCGGCAAACGCACCGGCAACATCTTCGAGGTCGACGGCATGGTCGAGAAGCCGCCGAAGGGCACCGCGCCGTCCAACCTGTCGATCACCGGCCGCTATATCCTGCAGCCGGAAATCTTCAACATCCTGGCCACGCAGGAGCGCGGCGCCGGCGGTGAGATCCAGCTCACCGACGCCATGATCGGCCTTACCAAGACGCAGAAGTTCTACGGCGTCGAGTTCGAAGGCGAGCGCCACGATTGCGGCTCCAAGCCCGGCTTCCTCCGCGCCAACATCGCCTTCGGCCTCAAGCGCCCCGAGCTCCGCGACGGCCTGATCGCCGAGATGAAGAAGTATCTGGAGAAGTAGGGGCGCTGCCTCATCTCGTCATTCGCCGGTGCGCAATATGCCCCCGTCATCCTGAGGCGCGAGCGCAGCGAGCCTCGAAGGATGCACGGTCCGGCTGGTGGCCGTCGATCCTTCGAGGCTCGCCGAAGAGGCTCGCACCTCAGGATGACGGAACTGACAGTTGCGGGTTGGTTATGCGTCCCTGCTTTCGCAGGGACGACAAGGGTGAGTGCGGAGCGATGTGTGCGTCCAACGAGGGCTGCACCCTAACGCATCGCCAATCACGCGACCTTCTTTCGCCCCGCACGCCTCGTGTCCTTCGCACCATCCTTCGGCGCACGTAACTCCCGGGCAGCGAGGCTGACCACTTCGGCGATCTGCTGCAGCTGCGCGGCGAGCGGGCTGGTCTTGCGCCAGACCATGCCGATGGTGCGCGAGGGCTGCGGGTTCTTGAAGCGCGAGACCGTGACGGGCGCCGAGCGCGTCTCGACTGTCACCGCCATCTCGGGGATCAGGGTGACGCCGATGCCGGCGCCGACCATCTGCACCAATGTCGACAGCGAGCTCGCATCCAGCACCTCGCGCGGCGGCGAGGACGATTGCATGTTGCAGAACGACAGCGCCTGGTCGCGGAAGCAGTGGCCTTCCTCGAGCAGCAGCAGCCGCATCTCGCGCAGCATCTCGGCGCTCGGTACCGGCGTCTTGGCATCCTCGCCTGGCCGCACCAGCAGGAAATTCTCGGAGAACAGCGCGACCTCGGTCAGCGACGGTTCATGCACCGGCAGCGCCACGATCGCGGTGTCGAGCCGGCCCTCGGCGACCTCCTTGATCAGTTTCGGCGTCAGCGTCTCGCGGACATGGATGTCGAGTTCGGGATGCAGTCGCGCCAGCGTCTCGATCACCCGCGGCAGCAGATATGGCGCAATCGTCGGGATCATCCCGACGCGCAGCCGCCCGGCGAGCTTGTCGCGCGAGGCGCGTGCGAAGTCTCCGAGCTCGTCGACCGAACGCAGGATGTCGCGCACGCGATGCAGCAGGTCCTCGCCAAAGGTCGTCAGTGTCACCTGCCGGGCATTGCGTTCGATCAGCACGCCGCCGACGGCTCGTTCCAGCTCGCGGATCTGCATCGACAGCGCCGGCTGCGACACCGCGCAGGCATCCGCGGCGCGCCCGAAATGTCCGTGCTGG
>DASVOL010000453.1:0-3862 GCA_036383375.1 Bradyrhizobium sp.
CGCGTCCTTGAGTTGGCATTGTCGTATCAGATGAAGAAACGCGATTGGGCCTTTGTGGCCGCCTGTGCGGCCGGCGCGCTGCTGTTCGGTATCTGGAGTTTCCAGATGGGGATCGCGTTTCATCGCTCGCAACAGCAGCGCCCAACCGATCTCTCCAGCTCGCACCGGCGTAGCCAAGACGGCGCTCAAGTCGGCTCTCAGAGCGGCTCTTCTGCAGGTAGCCCTGCCCGGCCCGCGGCCGACGACAGCGACGAACAGGCGCGACAGCCGCGATAGCTGGTGCACTTGGGTGGCTCACCGCCGCATCGCCCCGATCTAAGCCCACGCCAGGCCCGCGACGACAGCGGGCTCATCATCGTCGGTCCTCGCACCATTGAGGCGCCTGCGGCGTGCGCCGTCCCTGGCGCGACGATGACGCGCGTCAAACCGGCGTAGCGCCATCGACACGCGCCGCTCGAGGCTTTGGGCGAGCTCGATGGCCTGTCGGACGACGGCCATGACGGTCGCCACGCGGGTGAACAGGCCGATCAGGAACACCATCGAGAAGACGTCGATATAGGCCAGCACATCGCCGACCAGCATCAATTCGGGAGGCAGCGGAATCCGGTGCAGATAGGCGCCGATCAGGATCACGGCCGGGATCAGCGCAATCAGCTTCCGCAACGTCAGCCGATCCAGCAGGGCAGCGAGCTCAACGACCAGGACCAGCCAGAGCCAGTCGCCGAGCGCGGCCGGCTTGTCGATCGTCCAAGTCTGCCAGAAGGTCTGCCACAACTGCCGCCAGTTCCGTTTCCACATCGCAGCGTCCGCATCCTCTTGGGCCAACACGGGTGGCTACGGCTTTGACGACGCCTCGCTGCCGTCGCTCTCAATCGCGGCGCCTTCAACGTCAGCCGAATCGGCCGACGGAAAGATGCGCTCGTAATTGGCTCGGGCCTCGCGAATCAGACGCGCACGCTCGCGTTCGGACTTCGAGATGAACCTGATGATTTCGCCCATGTGCTCTCCAACGCAGGGGGAATTATCCAACCATCGGCTATGCAACCATCGTGCCTGATGGCCGCCCGGCCGACAGGCTCGCGGCGCTTAGCGGATCCGCCGCGGTGCTATCCGTTGCTGGCTGAACGCGACACGCGGATTGATGCCGCAATAGGCATCGCGGCCTGACGCCGACGCCTGGCACTGCTCGTAGGTCTGGTAGCCGCAATAGCCGGGATATCCCTCGTCCCTGCCCTGGATGCACCAGGGATAGTCGTAGGGATCGGCCGCCGCCGGCTGTGCGGAGCCGACAATCCAGCTCGTGCCGAGCGCCGCGAACGCCAGAATTGCCAAATTCGACCTGCGCATGAGCCTGCTTCCTTCCTCGATCGGCACCCAGCCTTTGATCTAGGTACGCCGGGAAGATCTGCGAGGTTTCCGCCCACCGCCTCAAGAAGGTGTGACCCGCGCGCGGCGCAGCGCATCGCAGGCCAGGGCGCCATCGATGGGCGCGGGACATACAAAAAACACGAGGCCCGGTGTGCCTAGGAGCCCGGGCCTCGTGTCTGATGTCCCCCGCCTCAGTGGCGGATCAGGCGTTGTGGTTACGCGAGCTTGTCCGCGCGATCCATCCCGGATGACTACGGGGTCGAGCGCACGCAGATTTCACTTGCTGTAGCTGTAGAACCCCTGCCCGGTCTTGCGGCCGAGATGGCCGGCATCGACCATCTCCTTCAGCAGCGGCGCCGGACGGTACTTGGGATCGTTGAAGCCGGTGTAGAACACCTCCATCACCGACAGCATGGTGTCGAGCCCGATCAGGTCGGCCAGCGCGAGCGGGCCGATCGGATGGTTGCAGCCGAGCTTCATGCCGGCATCGATCTCTTCGGCGGTCGCAATGCCTTCCTGCAGCGCGAAGATCGCCTCGTTGATCATCGGGCACAGGATGCGGTTCACCGCAAAGCCCGGGCTGTTCTTCGCCGTGATCGCGACCTTGCCGACACGCTTGGCGAACGCTTCGGCCTTGGCAACCGTGTCGTCCGAGGTCTGCAGGCCGCGGATCAGTTCGAGCAGCGCCATCACCGGGACCGGATTGAAGAAGTGCATCCCGATGAAGCGGTCGGGACGATCGGTCGAGGCCGCAAGGCGGGTGATCGAGATCGACGAGGTGTTGGTCGCGACCAGCGCGCTCGGCTTCAGCCCGGCGCAGAGGTCCTTCAGGATCTTGACCTTCAGGTCTTCGTTCTCGGTCGCCGCTTCGATCACCAGATCACAGGCGGCAAGCTTTGACTTGTCGGTGGTCGCGGTGATCCGCGCGAGCGTCGCGTCGCGATCGGCCGCCGTCATCCTCTCCTTGGAGACCAGGCGATCGAGACTGGACCCGACCGTCTTCAGGCCGCGTTGCACCGCCGCGTCCGAGATATCCACCATGGTCACGGCAAGGCCCGCCGCCGCGCAGATTTGCGCGATACCGTTGCCCATGGTTCCGGCGCCGATGATGCCAACCGTCTCGATCATTGTGTCTGTCCCTTCTCGTCGCTTGCGCCGCCTCGCGGCCGCATCGTCAAAACGGCGAACCTTTTAAGGTCCGCGGATGGCGCATGCATAGCAGTCCGGTCGAACGGCCGATACAGGAAGCGGCGGTATTCAGGTGAGGTCTATTCCGGGCGCGGCGGGATGGATCGCCGTGGCGGGACGGCGGCGCGCGGCGGCAATTGGGTGCGCGGTGGCTCGGCCGGGCGCGACGGCTCGAGCACGCGGTTAAGCCGCACGATCCACCAGGCGAACCGCCCGTAGCTGCGGCGCAGCGCCGACCCAAATCCCTCGTCGATGTCCTGGTCCCGATCCATGCCGCTCTCGTTAACGTCGATTCGTTGAAGGAACGGTGTGACGCAATCACGCGCTGCGCCAGCCGCCGTTAGGAATTTGGCAACCATCGGCGCGCAGGCTGAAGGTTCGGCGGCGGTAATCTCCCGGATTGCACAGGGCAGACCCCCGCCGCAGCATCGCCCTGGCGGCGCGACTCGCTTTTAGTTGATCGAATTTTCCGCCGCGCGCGGCGACATAAGGACATTAGACGACGAGGGCTACGCCCATGCTTTCTGAAAAGTTCTTTTTGGTTCTCGAGACATTGCTCAACGGCCAGACCCACTCCGACGGCAGCCCGCGTGTGGTGAGCACGTCACCCCACGTCCCGGTCAAGCTTCCGCAGGAGAGCCAGCCGGAACGCAAGCTCCCTCGCTAGGCGTCTTGCCGCGAGCAAGCCTCACGATCGCCGCGGCACGCGAAGCCGCTCGGCAGGCTCGCGCCCGTGATCCAGCTCATAGTCGGCGAAGGCGAGCCGCGCTACACCACTCCCGCAACGACGTGGTGCCGCCATGGACTGTGAGACCGACAGCAAGATCGATTTCGGGAGCATCGCCGTGGCGATCTGCGTCGCCGCCTACACTGCGATCATGCTCGCCTATCTCGCCCAACACGATCTCGGCCTGACCGCCGCGCAGACGCGCCATTTCTCGATGGTGGCCGCGCTGTTCCTCGCGCTGCCGATCGCGCTGGATTTCCTGCGCACCGGCGCCGGCAACGCGCGCTGAGCTGGGCAACCGCGCGCCCACCGCATCCAATCTCCCCTTCCGTTCGCGCGCCTGCACAACATAGCGCTAGGTGAAGCGACGCGAATCAGCGTTACTTTGCAACTGATCACTTCGTGGGATTTGGCTGCATGACCCAGCCCAGCGTCCTCGATCAGAAGATTCTGGATCAGAAGATTTTGGATCAGAACATTCGCGAGCTGCAGGAATGGCTCCGCACCGCCTGGCAGCAGCTTGCGGACCCCTCGCTCACCGCCTTCTCCCGCCGCGAGCTGCGCAACCAGATGAAGCAA
>DASVOL010000454.1:0-2335 GCA_036383375.1 Bradyrhizobium sp.
CTCATGGCAGACGGCGCATGCGCCTTGATAGATCCGCGCGCCGGTCGAGGCGGCGGTGGTGACGGCGGTCGCAGCTTCGAGCTTCGCGGCCACGGCATCGTGGGCCGAGCGATCGGCGGTCTCGTTGAACGAGGCGAGGTATACCGCCATCGCGCGGATGTCCTGGTCGGGCAGCGCGGCGAGCTCCTGCACGACCGGTGCCATCGGTCCCGCGGCGACGCCGTGGAGGCGGGACTCGCCGCTGCGCAGATAGGCGTAGAGTTCGTTCTCGCTCCAGGGGATCGGCGCCTTCGACAGCGACGTCAGCGCCGGAGCCTCCCATCCCTCGGCGAAGCCGCCGGCGAGATAGGCGCCTTGCCGCTCGGCGCCGAGCGCATTGCGCGGCGAGTGGCAGGCGCTGCAATGGCCGAGACCTTCGACCAGATAGGCGCCGCGATTCCAGATTTCGGACTTCGACGGATCAGGCTGGAATGTGCTGGGCTGGTGGAACAGCGCATTCCATCCGGCGAGCAGCGGCCGCAAGTTGAACGGAAAGGCCAGCGTGTTTTTCGCCGTCTCGGCGCATACCGGCACCTGCGCCATCAGATAGGCGTAGAGCGCCTGCAGGTCGGCATCGCTCGTCTTGGCAAAATGCGTGTACGGAAACGCCGGATAGAGATGGCGTCCGTCGCGATGAATGCCCTCGCGCATCGCGCGCTCGAACGCAGGGTAGGACCAGGCGCCGATGCCGGTGTCGACGTCAGGCGTGATGTTGGTCGTGTAGATGGTGCCGAACGGTGTTTCGAGCGGCCGGCCGCCGGCGTTCGCGATGCCGTGCTCCGACGTGTGGCAGACCGCGCAGGCGCCGAGCGCCGCGAGCTCCTTGCCGCGCGCGATCGTTGCAGTGGAATAGACCGAGGCATCCGGCCGGGCGATCGGCGCGATCGCGCGCCAGGGCAAGACGGCCGCGCCGATGCCGATCGCCGCGGCGCAGAGCGCCGCAATGCCGACGAGCACCCCGCCGCGTTTCGCAAACGGATTTTGCCATCTGCTGAGGTCGGCCGGCGGTGTGGGGGAGGGAAGCGCCGCGGGCGCCACGGGCTGCTCGCCGTGCAACCCCTTCAAAATGCGTTCCGGTGTGAACGGCGGCTCGCGGAAGCGGACGCCGGTCGCATCATAGATCGCATTGGCGATCGCAGCCGCGCTCGGCACCGAGGCGGACTCGCCGACGCCGAGCGGCGGCTGGTCCTGCCGCGGCAGCATCAGGACGTCGATCGCTGGCAGGTCGGGGAATTTGATGATGGGGTAGGCGCCCCATTCGCGCGCCGCCACCGCGCCGCGCTCGAACGAGACCTGCTCCATCAGCGCGCGACTGGTCGACTGGATGACATTGCCTTCGATCTGGTGCCGCACGCCCTCCGGATTGATCATCAATCCGGAATCCTGGCCCGCGACAACGCGGGTCACGCTCACATCGCCGGTCGCCTTGTTCACGGCAACGTCGGCGATCCAGGCCGACCATGCCGCGCCGTAGCCGGGAAACTTGCTGTGTACATAGAGCGCATAGGCAAAGCCGCGGCCGCGGACGATATCGCCCTCGGCTTCGGGCTCTTGGCGCACCGGGCGCGGCGTCCAGCCGGCCCGCTCGGCAACCGCGTTGACGAGATCGATCGCGCGCTGGTCCTTCAAATAGCGCAGCCGGTATTCGATTGGATCGACCTCGGCCTCGGCCGCCAGCTCGTCGATATAGGATTCATGCGCGAACGTATTGGGAAGCGCCGAGACGCCGCGAAGCCATGAGGCTCGCACGATCGGCGGCATGTCGTTGGCGACCACGCGCATGTTCTCGTAGTCGTAGGGCGGGATCGCGGTTCGGTCGCCCATCTCGAACACGGCCGCTTCAGGTGCGATCCGTCCGGTGAGCAATAGCGCCAGGGTCGGCGCGCCATTCGACGGATAGCGCGTGGCGAAATCGTAGCCGGCGACGCTGCCGTCGGCATTGAGCCCACCATTGACGTCCATCAATTGCGCGGTGCCCTTCGGCTCCCACGCGTGTTCCTGTTCGCGGGTGAGCTGCACGCGCACCGGGCGGCCGACCGCGCGCGACAGCAGCAGCGCATCGGCGGAGACGTCGTCGGCGCAGTTGCGGCCGTAGCAGCCGGCGGCCTCCATCCTGATCACGTCGATCTCGGATTCCGGCCGCTGGATCAACAGTGCCAGATCGCCGCGCAGGATGTGCGGGTTCTGCGTGCCGGACCAGACCCGGATCGCACCGTCTCCGTAATCGGCGACTGCACATGACGGGCCGATCGAGCCGTGCATCTGGTAGGGCCAGACATATGTCCGCTGCATCGGC
>DASVOL010000455.1:0-2679 GCA_036383375.1 Bradyrhizobium sp.
CACCGCGAGGTCGTCGAGCGGCACCTCGAGATCGACCTTGTCGTCGAGCAGCACGAGCTGGCGCGAGATGCGCGCCTTCTCGGCGTTCTCGAGCAGCGCCTCGCGCCGCTTCGGCTGCTTGATCTCGCCGGCGCGGAACAATAGCTGATCGAGATCGCCATACTCGATGATCAGTTGCGCCGCGGTCTTGACGCCGATGCCGGGGACACCAGGCACGTTGTCGGTGGAGTCGCCGGCCAGCGCCTGCACCTCGACCACTTTCTCGGGCGGCACGCCGAATTTCTCGATCACCTCGTCGCGGCCGATGCGGCGATCCTTCATGGTGTCGTACATCGCGACGTTGTCGTTGACGAGCTGCATCAGGTCTTTGTCGGACGACACGATCGTCGTGGTCGCGCCGCGCTCGGTGGCCTGGCGCGCATAGGTCGCGATCAGATCGTCGGCCTCGAAGCCGGCCTGCTCGAGGCAGGGCAGCTCGAAGGCGCGCACCGCCTCGCGGATCAGCGCGAATTGCGGGATCAGATCGTCCGGCGCCGGCGGCCGGTGCGCCTTGTAGTCGGGATAGAGCTTGTTGCGGAACGTGACCTCCGACTTGTCGAAGACGATCGCAAGATGGGTCGGCCGGTGGTCCTCCGGCATGTCGCGGAGCAGCTTCCACAGCATGTTGCAGAAGCCGAGCACGGCGTTGACCTGCAGCCCGTCGGACTTGCGGTTCAGCGGCGGCAACGCGTGATAGGCGCGGAAGATGTAGCCCGAACCATCGACCAGGAAGACGTGGTCCCCCTTGGCCGTGGGCTTGCTCGCAACCGGCTTGGCGGCGACGGGCTTGGCTGCGGTCTTCGGGGCGGGCTTGGCGGGGTCTTGGGAGGCTGTTTTCGGCATGGCCGAAACTTAGGGATTTTTGCGCGGATTGACAGCCTTAGTGTCGTTGAATCCGCCCGTGCCACACAACGAATTCGATGAATTCGAGACCCGTCACCCTGAGGAGCGCGTAGCGCGTCTCGAAGGGTCGACGGCCACCAGCCGGGCCGTGCATCCTTCGAGACGCCGCTGCGCGGCTCCTCAGGATGACGGGAACAGCGCCAGGACGACGTCGAGGGGCGGGACAGTTTTCGCGACGCTACGCCTTATCCCCGGTCGGGGAGAACAGGTAGCCGCCGCCACGGATGGTCCGGATCACCGACGGCTTGGTCGGGTCGAATTCGATCTTGCGGCGGATGCGCATGATGCGCAGGTCGACGGCGCGGTCGAAGGCTTCCGCGTCGCGCGCATTGGCGAGTTCCAGGAGCCGCTCGCGCGACAGCACGCGCTTCGGATTGGCGGCGAACACCTTCAGCAGGCCGAATTCGGAGGCCGTCAGCGGGTGCTCATTGCCCTCGTCGTCGCGCAGCGCCTGGGCCTCGAGATCGAGCCATTTGGTGCCGAACCGCACCAGCTGCTCCTTTTCGGCCTTGGCGCTCGAAGGTTCCGGCGCGGCTGATTTCGCCGGCCCGCTCCGCCGCAGCACCGAGCGGATGCGCGCCATCAGCTCGCGCAGTTCGCAGGGCTTGGCCACGTAATCGTCGGCGCCGAGCTCGAGCCCGACCACGCGATCGATCGGGCTGGCAGTAGCTGTCAGCATGATGACGGGGACGTTGATCTTGCTCTTGAGGTCGCGAATGATCGAGAGGCCGTCTTCCTCCGGCATGTTGAGGTCCAGCACCACGAGATCGGGCGTGCTGCTCTCGATCTCCTTGCGCAGGCTCTTGCCGCCATCGCACAGCGTCACGCCGAAGCCGTGCATCTTGAGGTAATCGCCGACCATCTCACGGGCCGGTGCCTCATCGTCGACGATGAAGATATGCGGGTTCTGGTTCATGATGTCTCTGTCGCCGGCAGTGTAACCGTAAAGGTCGACCCCTGTCCGGGGCCCGGGCTCTGGGCGGTCACATGGCCGCCATGCATGTCGATGATGCGCTTGACGATGGAGAGGCCGAGCCCGGTCGAGCTTTCGCCCGCGGTCGGCTTGGCCGACAGCCGCTGGAACCGGCCAAACAGCCGGCCGAGATCCTCGGGGCTGAGGCCGGGGCCCTGGTCGGCGATCCGGATCACCGTGTCGTCACCCTCATGGCTGACCGCGACCGTGATCTTGCCGCCGATCGGCGAGTACTTGATGGCGTTGCTGACGAGGTTGTCGATCGCCTCGCGGATCCGGTCGGCGTCGCACATCGTGACGAACTGCTGCGGTCCCGAGACCGAGATGCTCTGCTGCTTGTTGACGGCCGAGGGCAAATTGGCCTCGGTGACCTCGTTGACGAGCGCCGCGACGTCGACCGGCTCGCGGCGGATGGTGATGTCGAAGGCGTCGGCCATCGCATCCGAGATCAGATGGTCGACCATCGAGGTCAGCCGCTTGGTGGCGTCCCTGATGTGCTCGACCTGGGCGGTGACGCTTTCCTTCGGCGAGCCGGCGCCGATCAATTCGGTCAGCATCTCGGTGCGGCCGAGGATCACGCCGAGCGGATTCTTCAGATCGTGGGCGACGGTGCCGAGGATCTCGTTCTTGAAGCCGTTGGCGCGTTGCAGCCGCAGCCATTGCGCCGACAGCCGCCGGTTGGCCTGCATCAGCGCGCGGGTACGCTGCACGACGCGGTCCTCGAGCTGGGTGTTGGCCTCCTGAAGCTGCTGGTAGAGGATCAC
>DASVOL010000456.1:0-5368 GCA_036383375.1 Bradyrhizobium sp.
GCACCGAGGTGAAATCGCGAGCCTTGCTCGACGAAATCCACGTCGAGGCACTGGTTGCCCCGACGGAACGCGCCGATGCCGTTGCAGCGCAGATATTCGAGATTTATCCGCCAGCGTTTCTCGCGCGGCGAATAGGTCGCGAAGTCGTGTTGGGCGCTGGCCGGCCCTCTGCAAATCCCTGCGATGTATTGCCGGACTTCGGGCGGCAGATTGTCGATGTGATCGGAATTCCAGGGGCCGTCATTATGCCCGATGCTGCTCTTGGACATGGCCGGCAGCGCGCTCGAAAGCAGGATCGGGAGAGCCAACATCAGGATGTGGACTTTCACGCGACGCCTCCCTTGCCAGTTGTCTCGTTGCCCTTGTTGCTGGATTGACCGAATTCAATGCCGTTCGCGCCGTAATGTAAAGCGCGGGCGAGGAAACCCAGTGTGAGCGCGGCCGCGTCCCGCACCCCCACCGGGCCCGAAACAGGTTGACCAATATAGGGTACCCCCCTATATTATGACCATGTCGCACACCATCAAGCACAAGTCCAAGCTCGTCGGCCGGGTCCGCCGCATCAAGGGTCAGCTGGAGGCCGTCGAGCGGGCACTGGAGTCCGAGCTCGGCTGTGCCGACGTGTTGATGCTGGTGGCCTCGGTTCGCGGCGCCATCAATGGCCTCACCGCGGAACTGCTCGAGGATCACATTCGCCATCACGTGGTGGACCCTGCCCGGGAAAAGGATCCCGAGCGAGCGCAGGGCGCCGCCGACCTGATCGACGTCGTTCGTACCTATTTGAAGTGAAGCCCATGACCGATCTGTCCCAGCTGCTCCAGCAGAGCAGCGCGCATGCATGGCTGTTCATCCCCAGTGCGATCATGCTTGGCGCGCTGCATGGTCTCGAGCCCGGCCACTCCAAGACGATGATGGCGGCCTTCATCGTCGCGATCCGCGGCACCGTGCTGCAGGCGGTGCTGCTCGGCCTGTCGGCGACGATCTCGCACACGGCCATCGTCTGGATCGTCGCGCTGGCTGGGTTGCATTTCGGCCAGCAATGGTCCGGCGAGCGCAGCGAGGCCTGGCTGCAACTGGTCTCGGCGGCGATCATCATCACGATTGCGGCCTGGATGGCCTGGCGCACCTGGCGCGAGCAGAATTCCGAGCACGACCACGACCACGACCACGACCACGACCATGATCACCACCATCATGACGAAACACGCCAATTGACCCTGGCCGGGCAATCGCTGTCGCTCGAAGTCTTCGAGGACGGTGTACCGCCGCGCTGGCGGTTGCGCAGCGAGGCCGGGGCGCTTCCGACGGCCGGCGAGGTCGATGTCGTGACGATCCGTCCCGACGGCAGCGAGCAGCAATTCCGCTTCGCCGCGCGCGACGGCTATCTGGAAAGCATCGATGAAATCCCGGAGCCGCATGCTTTCAAGGCGCGCGTGTCGGTGCGCGCGGACATTGCGGAAGTCCTGTTCGAGGAGCATGACCACACGCATATGGACCTCGGCGACGCCGACGATGCGCATGCGCGCGCGCACGCCGCCGACATCCGCAAGCGCTTTGCCGGGCGGACCGTCACGACGTGGCAGATCATTCTGTTCGGCCTGACCGGCGGGCTCATTCCGTGTCCGGCGGCGATCACCGTGCTGCTGCTCTGCCTTCAACTCAAGCAGTTCAGCCTCGGCTTCGTGATGGTGCTTTGCTTCGGCATCGGGCTTGCGATCACCATGGTCTCCGCCGGTGTCGTGGCCGCGCTCAGTCTGCGTCATGTCGAGCGTCATTGGGGTGGCCTCAGCCGCTTCGCCCAACGCGCGCCCTATGTGTCGGCCGCACTGATCGTGCTGGTCGGCCTCTACACGGGCTGGCTGGGGTTGCACGGGATCACGGCCTGATCCCACGTCCATCTTGAAACCTGCGCGGGGTGGTCTAGAGTTCCTGCCAAGGGGACAAGGCAGACTCCCCGTGAGACCTCGGTCCAAGCTCTGCGCGACACCCTCAGTCGTGGAGCTTTTCTATGGACACCGAACCTCTTCCTCGTTCCAAAACCGCCCGTCGTTTCAAACTTGCGATCCTGTCGCGTGGCGATGCCGCGGCGCGCAGCGAAGCGACGCCGCAGAACAGCCGTTTCGTTCGCGTCTTCGAAGCGCTTGCCGCCTCCGGCATCGACGCCATTCCTGTCGTCTATGACGAGACCTTCGCCGATCTCGTCCGCGACCAATTGCTGACCATGGACGGCGTTCTCGTCTGGGTCGATCCGATCCATCAGGGCAGGACCCGCGCGGTGCTCGATCCGCTGCTGCGCGAGGTCGCGGCGAAAGGACCGTGGGTCAGCGCACATCCCGACATCATCCTCAAAATGGGCGTCAAGGACGTTCTGTTCCGGACCCGTCATCTGGGCTGGGGCGCCGACACGCATCGATACGCGACCGCGGAGGCCTTCCGCGCCGAATTTCCGTCGCGCCTTCGCACGTCCGGTCCGCGCGTGCTCAAGCAGAACCGTGGCAATGGCGGGCAGGGGGTCTGGAAGGTGGAGGCTCTGCCGAGTACGGACGCGACCGTCCGCGTGCTGCACGCATTGCGCGGCAGCCAGCTAGAGGAGATTCCGCTGGAAGCCTTCATGGCGCGCTGCGAGCCGTATTTCGGCTGGGGCGGCTGCATCATCGACCAGGCGTTCCAGCCGCGCCTGCCCGAGGGCATGATCCGTTGCTATGTCAGCGGATCGAAGGTCGCGGGCTTCGGGCACCAGCTGATCAAGGCCTTGATCCCGCTGCCGCCGGAAGGCCTGGATTCACCGCAGGCTCAACCCGGACCGCGCATCATGCACGGTCCCGATGCCGCACGATTCCAGGCGCTGCGGCGGCTGATGGAGGACGAGTGGATTCCGCAGCTGATGGAGACGCTGGCGATCGATGAAGCGTCGCTGCCGGCGATCTGGGATGCCGACTTCCTCTATGGTCCGCGCGATGCCGATGGCGCCGATACCTATGTGCTCTGCGAGATCAACGCGAGCTCGTGCTTTGCGATTCCCGACGAGGCGCCGGCGGCGATCGCACGGACGGTCAGCGATCGCGTTCGTCGGAGCATGGAGAGCGACGCAGGACGATAGCGCACAACGCGATCCATCGTCATTCCCCGGTGCGCGATTGCGCACCGGGGAATCCCGCCGCAATTCACCACTCCGTGCGCCCCCGGGGCGCGCGCTTCGGGCTACCCATTGCCGGTCCGATCTTCTATGGTGAACCACATCGGGTCGCATGCGGCGAACTCGATAAATCCATGATATCAAAGGCTTAAGGCTCTAATCGAAGCCTTTGGAGGGCGGTTTGACGCGGTATATTTCGACCCGGGGTGAGGCCCCGGCGCTTGGCTTCTGCGATGTGATGCTGACCGGGCTTGCCCGTGACGGCGGGCTTTACGTGCCCGAGACCTGGCCGCAATTGTCGCCCGAGACCATCGCCGCTTTCTTCGGCCGACCTTACTGGGAGGTCGCGGTCGAGATCATCCGGCCGTTTGCCGCCGGCGAGATTTCCGACGCCGAGCTCGGCCGCATGGCGAACGAGGCCTATGCCACGTTCCGCCATCCCGCCGTGGTGCCGCTCGACCAGGTCGGGCCGAACCAGTTCCTGCTCGAGCTGTTTCACGGCCCGACCTTGGCGTTCAAGGACGTCGCGATGCAGCTGATCTCGCGGCTGATGGATCATGTGCTGGCCAAGCGCGCGCAGCGCACCACCATCGTGGTTGCGACCTCGGGCGATACCGGCGGCGCCGCGGTCGAAGCCTTTGCCAATCTCGACAATGTCGACCTCGTGGTGCTGTTCCCGAACGGGCGCATCTCCGAGGTACAGCGCCGCATGATGACGACGACCGGCGCTTCCAACGTCCACGCGCTGGCGATCGAGGGCACGTTCGACGATTGCCAGGCGCTGGTGAAGGAGATGTTCAACAACCACCGCTTCCGCGACCGGGTGGCGTTGTCGGGCGTCAACTCGATCAACTGGGCGCGCATCGTGGCGCAGGTGGTGTATTATTTCACCTCGGCGGTCGCCCTCGGCTCACCGCAGCGGACGGTGGATTTCACCGTGCCGACCGGCAATTTCGGCGACATCTTCGCCGGCTATGTCGCGAAGCGCATGGGGCTGCCGATCCGCTGGCTGCGGATTGCCGCCAACGTCAACGACATCCTGCCGCGCACGCTGAAGACCGGCAATTACGAGGTGCGCGAGGTGCACGCGACGGCATCGCCGTCGATGGATATCCAGGTGTCCTCGAATTTCGAACGGCTGCTGTTCGAGGCCAGCGGCCGCGACGCCGATCAGGTTCGTCGCCTGATGGCCTCGCTGAAGCAGTCCGGCCGCTTCGTGCTGCCGGATGCGACGCTGGCCGCGGTGCGCCGCGATTTCGACGCCGGCCGCGCCGACGAGACCGAGACGGCGGCCGCGATTCGCGCCGCGTGGCGCGAGGCCGGCGATCTGGTCGACCCGCATACCGCGGTGGCGCTCGCGGTCGCCGACCGCGACACCTCGGATTCGAAGATCCCGAACATCGTGCTGTCGACCGCGCATGCGGCCAAGTTCCCCGATGCGGTCGAGGCGGCCTGCGGGGTGCGTCCGCAGCTGCCGGCCTGGCTCGGAAGCCTGATGACGAAATCCGAACAGATGACGGTCATGAAGAATGATTCCGCCGAGGTCGAGCGCTTCGTGCTGTCGGTCAGCCGTGCCGCCAAGCAGGGAGTTGCCTGATGAGTGTTGAAATCACCAAGCTGCCGAGCGGCCTCACCGTCGTCACCGACACCATGCCGCATCTGGAAACCGCGGCACTCGGGGTCTGGGCCGGGGTCGGCGGGCGCGACGAGAAGCCGAACGAGCACGGCATCTCGCATCTTCTGGAACACATGGCGTTCAAGGGCACCGCGCGGCGCTCCTCGCGCGAGATCGTCGAGGAGATCGAGGCGGTCGGCGGCGACCTCAATGCCGGCACCTCGACCGAGACCACCTCCTATTACGCGCGGGTGCTGAAGGCCGACGTGCCGCTGGCGCTCGACGTGCTCGCCGACATCCTCGCCAATCCCGCCTTCGAGCCCGATGAGCTCGAGCGCGAGAAGAACGTCATCGTGCAGGAGATCGGCGCGGCGCAGGACACGCCTGACGACGTCGTGTTCGAGCATCTCAACGAGCTCTGTTATCCCGACCAGCCGATGGGCCGCTCGCTGCTCGGCACCGCCAAGACGCTGAAGAGCTTCAATCGCGACTCACTGCGCAACTACCTCTCGACGCATTACCGCGGGCCCGACATGGTGGTTGCGGCGGCTGGCGCCGTCGATCACAAGCAGGTGGTCGCCGAAGTCGAGAAGCGCTTTGCGAGCTTCGAGGCGACG
>DASVOL010000457.1:0-6875 GCA_036383375.1 Bradyrhizobium sp.
TCGAGCACGTCGGAGGAGGTCATGCCCTGGTGCACGAAGCGCGCCTCGGGGCCGACGATCTCGGCGAGATGGGTCAGGAAGGCGATGACGTCGTGCCTGGTCTCACGCTCGATCTCGTCGATCCGCGCGACGTCGAAGGTGGCATCCTTGCCCTTGGCCCAGATCGTCCTGGCGGCTTCCTTGGGGATGACGCCGAGCTCGGCCAGCGCGTCGGCGGCATGCGCCTCGATCTCGAACCAGATCTTGAAACGCGTCTGCGGCTCCCAGATCGAAGCCATTTCCGGGCGGGTATAACGGGGGATCATCGCGGACTCCGAATCGAGCGGGGGCGAGGCCGCTCACAGAGCAATATAGTGCGGAAAACCGGCCAAAATAGCCGGCGTGGTAGCCGTAGCCCGGTTCAGCGAAGCGATATCCGGGGCCTCGCGGGCCGATCCCGGTGTCGCTGCGCTCACCCGGGCTACAAAGGCGGCTACAAATTCGCCAGCCCGCATTCGACGGCCAGGCGGACCAGCTGGGCATCGGTCCGGATGCCGGTCTTGGCCTTGATCAGATAGTGGTAGTTCTGCACGGTCTTGGTGCTGAGGTTGAGGTTTACAGCGATCTGTTCCTTGGTGTGGCCTGCCGCGAACTGTCGGAGAATCTCGATCTCCCGCTCGCCGAGCTGGTCGAGGGCCGATTTGGATGGCACCAGGCTCTCCAGCGCGAGCACCCGGGCGACGTCGTCGCTCATGGCATGTTCGCCGTGCGCCACCTGGCGGATCGCCGCGATCAGCTCGGCCGGCTCGCTGCCCTTGGTGACGAAGCCAGAGGCGCCGGCGCCGAACGCCGCCTTCACCTGCGCGGCCTCGCTGTGCATGCTGAACACCAGGATGCGGGCGTCGGCATCGCGCGCGCGGATGTTGCGGATCGCTTCCAGTCCGCTCGCGCCGGGCATCGAGATGTCCATCACCACCACATCGGGCTGGTGCGACTTGAAGGCGCGGTAGGCATTGGCGGCGTTGTCGGCCTCGGCGACCACGCTGAAATCGTCCTGATGCTCGAGCACGCGCCGGTAGCCCTGACGGACGACGGGATGATCGTCCACCAGGAGAATCGAGATGCCCCGAATCTTCGCTGTTGTCGTCGACACGGTCGTCATCTCAGGCAGCGAGCGGAATCGTGGCGGCGACTGAGAGGCCGCGGCTGGCCCGCGCGATCGACAGCGAGCCGCCGAGGGCTGCCACACGTTCGCTGACGCCGGTGAGGCCGAGGCCCGCCGACTGCGCTACCTTGGCCGCATCGCCGCCGCCATCGTCCTCGACCCGCACCAACAGCGCGTTCTCGGCTCCGGTACGCCGCTCGATCCGCAGCACGATCTCGCGCGCTGAGCTATGACGCAACGCATTGGTCAGGCACTCCTGCGCGATGCGATAGGCGGTCGCGGCGACCGTGCCGCTGATGTCGGCGAGGTCGCCGTGCAGATCGAGCTGGATCATCGGCTGCGTCGTGCGCGATCGGCAGCTGTCGACGAGATCGACCAGGCTTGCCTCCAGCCCGAGCTCCTCGACCGGCGGATGGCGCAGGCGGTTCAGCGTATCGCGCAGGCAGGCGATGATGCGGCGCGTGGACTGCGAGATCATCCGCGCGTCCTGCGCAATCTCGGTGCCGGCGGCGTATTTGTCGCCGGCGCTCGCTTCGATCGTGGTGGCGAAGGCGAGGATCGCGGTGAGGTTCTGGCCGAACTCGTCGTGCAGCTCGCGGGCCAGCGCGCGGCGTTCGTCGCTGCGGATTTCGAGCAGCCGCCGCGTCAGCAACGTGCGCTCTTCCTCGGCCTGCGCGAGGCGGTCGCCGAGGTCGCCGACGGCGCGTCCGATCATCGCGAGATCCATCGAGCGGACGCGCGGCAGCGGCGTGCGGTACTCGCCGTCGGCCATCCGCCGCAGCGCC
This sequence comes from Bradyrhizobium sp., assembly GCA_036383375.1. Classification (GTDB taxonomy): domain Bacteria; phylum Pseudomonadota; class Alphaproteobacteria; order Rhizobiales; family Xanthobacteraceae; genus Bradyrhizobium. The sequence continues at coordinate 1,930 of DASVOL010000457.1, forward strand.
GACACGATCGAGTGGGCTGGCGCCAGCGTATGCGCGATCGCAAGCGAGGCGAGCAGCGCGATGGCGAGCGCCATCAGCAGCGCGACATGGATGTTGTCCAGGATGTGCTGCCAGGCGAGCGCGATCGCGGCGTCCGGATCGGAGATGGCGCGGACAGTTCCGGCGGAAGCAGTACGGGCGCTGATCGGCCGCTCGACGGTCGCGTGATCGCCGAGCACGGTCTGCACGGTTGCCGCGAACCAGCGCGGCGGCGCCTTGCCGATCCCCTTGCTCTGGCCGCAGAGCGGCTTCTCGAAGGCGCCGGCCGGTTCGAACTGCACGCAGATCCCCGGCGCGATCAGTCCCATGGTTTCGATGGTGCGCCAGTCCGGCGCCGGCAGCAGTTGCTCGCGCATCCGGTTGCTGCGCAGCAGCAATTCGCGCCAGTACAATGCTTCAAGCGCCTGCGACACCCGCTCGGCGGACGCCGAAGTGGCGCGATCGACGCTCCGATAGGCATCGATCGTGGCCCAGAAGGTGGCCGCGCCGAGGCATAGCGCGACGATGACAAGCAGGCGGGCGACCAGTTGAAGCACGAGGCGCATGCGATCACTCCACGGCCGGGGCATGATCCAGAAGAAGCGGAAGCGTAACAGCAACCCCGTTCCCGGCAAGTGCGCGCATGCCCGGCGATGCAGATCGGGAAATTTGCCCGACGAAATTTGGGCAGATGTCTTTGGACGGCGCCGACAGGCTCTGCTCTAACGGGAGGTGAGGCTACCATGGAGCCTCATGGAACAATCGTCACAGGGAGCTCACGCAGCATGAATGCCAAGGTCGGCGCCGCCGCTTCGGCCGGCACGGATGCGGCGGAGCGCAGCGTCCTGCTGCTCTGGATGATCTTCACCGGCCTGTCGGTGTTCGCCGCCTTCCTGCTGTGGCGCTACGGGCTGATCCGCCTGATGGTCAATTCCGACCGCACCTACATCTCCAGCGTCATCGCGGTGCTGTACATCGTCACCTGCATCCATTGCTTCTGGCGGACGCGGGCGATCGCGCGGGAAGGGGAAGTGGCGCGCGGCTGCCGCGCCATCCTCGCTGCGCCCGACGGCGCCAAGGTGCTGGCATCGGATGCGCGCGGCCTGCCCGGTGGCCTCGTCACCGATCACATCAAGAGCCTGGTGCAGAAGGCCGATGCGCAAGCCAAAGGCCGCATCGACCAGACCCTGCTGCTGCGGACGCTGGCCGACCGCCTACGCGGCTCCAACGGCTTCGGTGCCTTCGTCTCCGACACGCTGATGAAGCTCGGCCTGCTCGGCACCATCATCGGCTTCATCATCATGCTGGCGCCGATCGCCTCGCTCGATGCCGCCGACAAGGTCGCGATGAAATCGTCGATGGGCCTGATGAGCGACGGCATGGCGGTCGCGATGTACACGACGCTGGCCGGTCTGATCGGATCGATCCTAGTCCGGATCCAGTACTACATGCTGGACTCCGCGACCCAGCGGGTGTTTTCCGATGCCGTGGTGCTGACCGAGACGCACGTCACCCCGGCGTTGGAGCGCCGCCTCGGTACGCCGTCATGATGGACGAGTTCGGGCTCTATCCGCGTGAGGAACCGTTCGATCCGCTCGGCGTGATGCTGTTCAAGGCGCTGCAGGTGATCGCCTTCCTGTTCTTCCTCGCGCTGCTTTCGGTGTCGCCGGACTCCAAGGAAGGCAAGATCGAATCCAAGGCCGAGTTCATCATCACGATGGACTGGCCGGACAACCATCCTGATGATCTCGACCTGTTCGTGCAAGACCCGGCCGGCAACATCGCCTGGTACCGGCATCGCGAGGCCGGCTTCCTGACGCTCGATCGCGACGATCGCGGCGGCGCCAACGACTTCATCGTGGTCAACGGAAAGAAGATCGCGTCCCCGATCCGCGAGGAGATCGTCACCTTGCGCGGCATCGTCGCCGGCGAATACACCGTCAACGTCTCGCATTTCCAGGCCACGACCGGCGAGCCGGTGCAGGCCAATGTGAAGGTGCAGAAACTTAACCCGACCGCGCAGGTGATCTTCGACGACAAGCTGACCGTCGATCACACCGGCGACGAGAAGACTGCGGTCAGGTTTCGTCTCGATGCCGAGGGCAAGGTGATCAACGTCGACCGGCGGCCGAAATCGCTGCTGGAAACCTTCCGCAGCAGCTGGCGCAACGGCGCCGACCTCGATCCGAACACCGGCGTCCCGAAATCCGGTGTGAGGGTGCTCCGCAATGATTAGCCTGCAGTCGGTGATCCTCACGCTTGCGGTGGCCTACGCGATGGTCGGTGCGCTGCTGCTGATCGTGCTGGTCTATGCGCGGCTGCACTGGTCGCTGAAGGCCGTCGTCATCGTCGTCACCAGCGCGTTCTATTTCGTCAGCTTCGGCGGGATGCGCGGCCTGCTCGGCTGGGCCTCCGCGGAGAAGCTGCCGGCGAACTTCAAGCTGCTGTCGACGCGCATCGTGGAGCCGCATTCGCTGGAGGGCGATCCGGGCTCGATCTATCTCTGGGTTGAGGAGCTCGATGAAGACAATCGGCCGAGCGCGGTGCCGCGCGCCTTCCGGATTCCCTACAGCGACGCGCTGGCCGAACAGACCCACACCGCCGACAACGAGATCAAGGCCGGGCATCCGCAGGGCGGGCGGGCGGCCGATTTCGGCGGCGGCGACGGCACCATCATGGATTTCGTCCGGGAGTACATCACGCCGAAGACGATCGTGGAGACGACCGGCGGCGATTCCACCACCGGGACGTTCGTGGCCCCGCCGGCGGGCGCGCAAGGGTCGGTGTTCACGCCGCTGCCGCCGCCCCGGATGCCGCCCAAGGACGAGCAGCAATAGGGCGCGCGCACCAGCGCGAGGATGGCATAAAAATAGGGATCGCCAATAATCGGTCAGCCGGGTGGACAGTAGTCATCCGGAATTCCTCAATTCCCTGAACCGTGTAGTCTTGGGGCTAACCGGGGCTAGATTTCATCCCCAAGCCATTTTCCCGGCAAAGGGGCCGCTGCGTGAAGCGGCCCCTTTCGATTCCGGCACCCGGTTCCGTGCCGTGAGGCGGGCTCAGAGCACCGTCAGGAATGCGATCGCGAGAACCATCAGCCACCCGACGATGACGAGCGAGACCACCGCGCCGGCGGTGATCTTGGCGATCTCCTTGAAGGTCATCGGCCGGTCCATGGCAGCCTCTCCCGGGGGTAACCGTAGGAGACATAGGCACGGACCGGTGGGTCGCCCCGGCTGCTCACGGAACGTTGTTGCGAGCCGTCCAGGGCCCGGGCCGACGGCCCCGATGGGCCCATCCAGGCCGCATGGCTGTCATCTCGCAAAGTTTGTCTGACAGATATTGAAATCTGTCAGCGAGATGGTGTATCTACTCAGCAGCCCAAGGGAGGAGGGCGCCCAGTGGCTGTTCCGGCGTTTGGCCGGGGGAGCCGTACTTAATTTGACTACCTCGAAGGACTACCTCCATGACGATAGAAATCTTTCAATTAACCGCCCAGATTCAACAGTGGCTCAACCATCGCGTCGCCCGCCACTTGGCCGCCCAGGCCGCCAAGTTCACCCGCGGCCAGGACAGCGATAACCAGACGGTAAACGCATGAACGAGGCGGTGGTTTTGACTCCCGAGCGGATTCTCGAGGCAACTGAGGATGTCTTGAGGCGGTTCGGGTTGACCAAGGCCACCGTTGTCGACGTTGCCCGTGCGCTGGATGTCAGCCACGGCAGCGTCTACCGTCACTTCCCCAGCAAAGCGTCGCTGCGCGATGCGGTCGCCAAACGCTGGCTCGACCGCGCCAACGAGCCGCTGTGCAAGCTCGCAGCCGGCGATGGCCCTGCGCCGGAACGGCTGGAGCAATGGCTGCGCACCGCCTTCACGATCAAGCAGAAGAAAGTCTGCGATGATCCCGAGATGTTCGCGACCTACCTCGCGCTCGCCCAGGGCGCGCGCGAAGTGGTGGAAGCCTACAAGGACAAGCAGGTCGATCTGATCGCCAAAATCCTGTCCGACGGTGTCGCGCAGGGCGTGTTCGAGGTCGACGATGTGAAGGCGACCGCGCGCGCCGTGTTCGACGCGACCGTCCGTTACCACCACCCGGCGCATGCCGAGGAATGGGCCAAGCCGGAATGTCCGGCGCGGATCGACGCCCTAATCGCCCTGCTGCTGCGGGGCGTGCAGGTGTGCAAGCACTAGCCGACCTTTCTTCCGACATCCTCTGACCACCTGACGCCTTTGGCCCCGATTGCGAGCCTGGGGCCGCGTGTGCTTGATATCGGGCAGGATCAGCCACGCGGACCACGATGCGGCTTGCACTATTTGCCGATATTCATGCCAACCGGCAGGCCTTCGCGGCCTGCCTCGACGCTGCGCGTGCGCGCGGGGCCGAGCGGCTGATCTGCCTCGGCGACATCGTCGGCTACGGCGCCGATCCGGAATGGGCCGTCGACACGGTGATGGACCTGGTCGCCAAGGGCGCGATCGCAGTGCGCGGCAACCATGACAATGCGATCGGCGTGCCGAGCGACACCATGAATGCCGACGCGCAGGCCGCGATCGACTGGACCCGCGGCCGGCTCAGCGGTGAGCAGAAGGCCTTCCTCGCCGAGCTTCCGATGGCGCGGGAAGAGGACAACCGGCTCTACGTGCATTCCGAGGCGTCCGACCCCGTGAAGTGGCGCTACGTCCGCGACACCTCGGATGCCGCGCGCAGCATGATGGCAACCGAATTGCAGATCACCTTCTGCGGCCACATCCATCGTCCGGGCCTCTACTCGATGTCCTCGACCGCCAAGATGACGAGCTTCGTTCCGACCGCGGGCGTCGCGGTGCAGTTGCTGACGGGACGGCGCTGGCTTGCCGTGCTCGGCTCGGTCGGCCAGCCGCGCGACGGCGATCCCGCGGCATCGTTTGCGATGTTCGACACGATCAGC
>DASVOL010000458.1:0-7768 GCA_036383375.1 Bradyrhizobium sp.
AATCGGTGTTGGCCGCAGCCATGCCACCGCCGACGCTGATCGCCGAGATCGCGGCGTAGAGCTGAAGATAGTCGTGGAGCGGATCGCTGGTCGTCAGCGTGAGAACAACTGGGTTCGACACAAGGACCTCGGCAATATGCGCGAGCGACCGCGATCGGTCGCTGTTTCAAAAAATTGCTGAATAGTTATCTTGCGCCGCAAGTCATTGGCAACAATAACAAATTCTCATTCCGCGCACGGAGTTGAGATGGTCAATGGGTAAGGTTGACGCGCGCGAGGACCGCGTTGCGCAGGCTCAAACGCCGATCTTCGTCACGACGGGCGACATACGGGATGCATTCGTCCCGCAGCGGCCGTGCGTTGATGTGAAACAGGAAGCTCATGCCTGCGCGCGATGAGAAGCGCTGCAAGAAATTGATCGGCAATGCGTCGCCGAATCACAGTCGGCCCCGCCCGATGTCGTCTCGCTTCGCCTGTGGCTTGGCGACGATGTTTCCGTCAAACTGTCCTCGACGGCGACCACGCTCCGAACGGAGCGCGCCGAAGTGACGAGTGCAGCATGACGCCTCCACGCGATAGAGCATGGCAATGCCGTCCGCGGGCGATGACGATGACCACGTGCGCGCTTGCGATCGTCGCCTGCATCGGACGCGCCGAAGCGGCCGGATGCAATTTCGAGATTCAGGGCGAAGGTCGCGTTGCGGCCGTGGTGGATGCCCGCAGCCTGCGGCTGGACGACGGCCGCGAGGTCAAGCTCGCCGGCATCGAGGTGGCGGACCGGGCGAAGGCCACCGCGGTGCTGTCGGCGCTGCTGGTCGGCCATCAGGTGACGCTGCGCGGACAGGACGATGCGCCGGACCGCTATGGCCGGCAGCCGGCCTACGCATTCCTCGAGAGCCGCGAGCTCCCCGTGCAGAGCGAGCTGCTGCGCCAGGGCCTCGCGCTGGTGTCGTCCGAGATCGCCGACAAGGACTGCGCCACGGCGCTAATGGCGGCGGAGGCCGAGGCGCGGGCCGCCCGATCGGGAACCTGGGCCGAGTCCACGGTCATAAAAAATGCCGAAAGTCCGGACGATATTTTGGCCGGGATCGGGCGCTTTGCGGTGGTTGAGGGCCGGATTTTGTCGGTGCGCCAGGCGGGGGCGACGACCTACCTGAATTTCGGCCGAAACTGGACACGGGACTTTGCTCTGACTATTTCAAGGCGCATAGTCCCTGCGTTTGAGGCGGCCGGCCTTGCGCCCAAGTCTCTGGAAAATCGTAGGATTCGTGTCCGAGGCTGGGTGGAAGCACGACGTGGGCCGCGAATCGAATTGCTCCGGGTGGGGCAGATTGAAGTGCTCGGCGGGAACTAGGGGCCCACAGGCCACAGCTCGGCCGAGTCACGGGACAAGTTGTGGGTTTTTGACGTGATTGAACGCGCTGGACGGCGTGAAGATGGAACTGGCCGCCGCCTTTCGGCTGCGCCGGCGCTCGTCTGCGCGGCCCTGACGCTGTCGGCCTGCGGCAATGTCGGCCGGTTCGAGCAGGTCACCCCGACCGCGGCCGCGGCGCCGGTGAAGCCGAACCGGGTGGTGCAGCAGACACCCAACAGCGAGCGCGAGCACGAGCGCATCCTGTCGTCCTATGGCGGGGCCTATGACGACCCGAGGCTCGAGGCCTTGATCGGCAAGACCGTCGACCGGCTGGTCGCCGCGTCCGAACGGCCCGACCAGGCCTACAAGGTCACGATTCTCAACTCCGGCGCGGTGAACGCTTTCGCGCTGCCGACCGGCCAGCTCTATGTCACGCGCGGCCTCATTGCGCTCGCCAGCGACACCTCCGAGCTCTCCTCGGTGCTGAGCCACGAGATGGCGCATGTGCTGGCCAAGCATGCCGCGATGCGCGAGGACCAGGCCCGCCAGGCGGCGGTGGTGACGCGCGTCGTCACCGACATGAGCACCGATCCCGATCTCACGGCGCTGGCGCTCGCCAAGACCAAGCTGACGATGGCGAGCTTCTCGCGGCAGCAGGAATTCGAGGCCGACGGCATCGGCGTCGGCATCGCGGCGCGCGCGCATTTCGATCCCTACGGCGCGGCACGCTTCCTGACCGCGATGGAGCGCAATGCCGCGCTCAAGATAGGCAAGACCGCGCTCGATCCACGCGCGCAGGATTTCACCTCGTCGCATCCGGCAACGCCGGAGCGCATCTCCAACGCGCAGACCACCGCGCGGCAATACTCATCGCCCGAGAGCAACGAACGTGACCGCGAGACCTATCTGGCCGCGATCGACAACATCGTCTATGGCGAGGATCCCAGCGAAGGTTTCGTGCGCGGCCGCCGCTTCCTGCATCCCAAGCTCGGCTTCACCTTCACCGCGCCGGAGAATTTCACGCTCGACAACACCGCGCAGGCGGTGATCGGCGTACGCGAGGGCGGCAGCCAGGCGATGCGCTTCGACGTGGTGCGGGTGCCGGCCGAGCAGTCGCTCGGCGACTATCTGAATTCCGGCTGGATGGAGGGCGTCGAGAAGTCCTCGACCGAGGACCTCAACATCAACGGCTTTCCGGCAGCATCGGCCACCGCGCATGGCGACCAGTGGCAGTTCAAGGTCTACGCACTGCGCTTCGGCAGCGACGTCTACCGCTTCATCTTCGCCGCCAAGCAGAAATCCACCGAGAGCGAGCGCAACGCGCGCGAGACCGTCAATTCATTCCGTCGCCTGACCCTTGACGAGATCCAGGCCGCGCGCCCGCTGCGCATCAAGGTCATCAACGTGCAGCCCGGCGACACCGTGGAATCGCTGTCGCATCGCATGGCCGGCGTCGATCATCCGGCCGAGCGCTTCCGCGTGCTCAACGGGCTCGACGCCCACGCCCAGGTGAAGCCGCGCGATCGCGTCAAGATCGTGGTGGATTGAGGCCGCACGCCCCCTCACCACCGTCGTCCCGGCGAAGGCCGGGCCCCATAACCACAGCTATCGATTGATGGAAAAGCTGGGGCCACAGCGCGCCCCAACAACATCTCCCTGTGGTTATGGGTCCCTGCTTTCGCAGGGACGACGGAGAGAGAACGCGCTACTTCGCCTTCTCCTTGAGGAAGGCGATGATGTCGGCGCGATCCTTCGGATCCTGAACTTCGTAAAACATCTTGGTGCCCGGAACCATCGCGTCCGGACCGGTGAGCCATTTGTCGAGATTGGCCTCGGTCCACACGATCTTCGAGTTCTTCAGCGCCGGCGAGTAATTGTAGCCCGCGACCGAGCCGGCAAGGCGGCCCACGACCCCCTTGTGCATCGGACCGACGTCGTTCTTCTCGATCGAATGACAATCGCCGCAGCCCTGGTACAGCGTGGCCCCGCGTGACGCATCGCCCGCCGCACGGGCGCTGTTCAGCGCGAGCAGGATCGCGATGGCCGCCATCGCGGCGATCTTGGCGTGCCGCGGCGCCAGCGCGCCTGCGATCGAACGAATGGTCATTCCCGGGGGTCTCCTGTTTGTCACCACAACAGGAGCAGCCGGGCCGCCATTCTATTCCCGGAAATTTCGCCCGACCGCTGGACACCAGCCGCATCGATCGCCGAGAATGGCGCTTGTTGTTGAAGTTTTTTGCCGCCGACGAGGAATATCCGCGTCATCAGCCGATCACTATCACTGCTGCCACCTCCGCAGCGGCGCCGGGTTTTTGGAGCATCCCCAGTGTTTCACAATCGGTTCGGCGCCGTCGCTCGACTTGCCGAACTCGGGTGCGTGCTTGCTGCGCTCACCCTCGCAGCAGCCACCGCCGCGCGCGCGGACGGTTGTCCCAAGCCGAGCGACGAAATTGCGACCGACCGGCCCGACGTCACCAATTCGAGTATCGTCGTGCCGGTCGGGAGCCTGCAGAGCGAAAACGGCATCAACCTCACCGGCCGCGACAATGGCCGCAGCATCGACGGCAGCAACAGCCGCTGGCGGCTCGGCATCGCGCCCTGCCTCGAGGTCCTGATCGACCTGCCGAGCTATACCGGCACGATGAGATCGCCGGGCGCCGCGGGTTTTTCCGACGTCGTGCCGGGGATCAAATGGCAGATCAGCCCGGTGCCGGGAAAGATCGACCTCTCGATCACCGCGGGCGTCGCGCTGCCGACCGGCGCGGCCGCCATCGCCGGACGCGGCGCGCAGCCCTACATCCAGCTGCCATGGTCATGGGAGCTGCATGACGGCTGGGGCGTCAGCGGCATGTTCACGGAATTCTTCCGCCCCGCCGAGCTGACCGGCCAGCACATGTCGGAGGCGACCTTCGTGATCGAGAAGAAATTGACCGAGCGGATCAGCGTGTTCACCGAATATGTCGGCGACTATCCCGACGGCACGCGGCCGATCCAGCTGATCAATTCCGGCGGCATGTACCGGCTCACGCCGACCCAGCAGCTCGATCTCCACATCGCGTTCGGGCTCAACCGCAACTCGCCGAACTACATCGTTGGCGTAGGGTACTCGTTCCGCGTCGACGGGCTGTTTCGGTGAGGATGCAGATTCGTAGCCCGGATGAGCGGAGCGACATCCGGGACAGGACCATCCACGGGCAGAGCGGCCCCGGATTTCGCTTTGCTCATCCGGCTACAAGCTGCGTGACTAGTTAACTTCCGCTTCCCGCAGGCCGCTTAGCCACAGCGCAAGCAGCGTCCACACCGCGCCCGACAACAGATACGCACCGGCCGAGATCAGGCCGAAATGCGTCGCCAGCAAAAGTGCTGCGAGCGGCGCAAAGCCGGCGCCGAACAGCCAGGCGAAATCCGAGGTCAGCGCCGAGGCGGTGTAGCGATAGGTCCGCGCGAAGTTCGACGCGATCGCACCCGACGACTGGCCGAACGACAAGCCGAGCAGCACGAAGCCGAGCACCATATAGATCGTCTCGCCGAATGCACCGGCATCGAGCAGCTGCGGGGCAAAGCCGCTATAGACCGCGATCGCGACTGCGGAGCCCAGCAGCAGCGGCTTGCGACCGACGCGGTCGGCGATCATGCCCGAGGCGATGATCGCGACGACGCCGACCATGGCGCCGATCATCTCGATGATCAGGAAGCGCACCGGACTTTCCTTGGTGAACAGGAACACCCAGGACAGCGGAAACACCGTGACCATGTGGAACAGCGCAAAGCTCGCCAGCGGCGCGAAGGCGCCGAGCAGGATGTTGCGGCCCTCCTGCGCCACCGTCTCGCCGACCCGCGCCGGCTCGAGGTCGCGGCTTTCGAACAACTCTGAATATTCATCCGTCGCCACCATGCGCAGCCGCGCGAACAGCGCCACCACGTTGATGGCGAAGGCGACGAAGAACGGATAGCGCCAGCCCCAATCGAAGAAATCATCCGCCGAGAGGTTGCCGGCGAAGAACGCGAACAGCGCGCTCGCCACGATCAGCCCGAGCGGCGCGCCGAGCTGCGGCACCATCGCGTACCAGCCGCGGCGATTGACCGGCGCATTCATCGCGAGCAGCGAGGCGAGGCCATCCCAGGCGCCGCCCCAGGCGATGCCCTGCACGACGCGCGCGGCGGCCAGCAGCCAGATCGCCGCCGCGCCGATCGTGTCGTAGCCGGGCAGGAACGCGAGCGCGACCGTAGCGGTGCCGAGCAGGAACAGCGCGATGACGAGCTTGGCGCCCTTGCCGTGCCGGCGGTCGACCGCCATGAAGATCACGGTGCCGAGCGGCCGCGCCGCGAACGCCAGCGCGAAGATGCCGAATGAGTAGAGCGTGCCGGTCAGCTCGTTGACGAACGGGAACACGAGCTTCGGAAAAACGATCACCGAGGCGATCGCGTAGACGAAGAAGTCGAAGAACTCCGACGTGCGCCCGATGATGACGCCGATGGCGATTTCACCGGGTTTCGCCTGCCCGTGACCTGATGCCGTCGGGGTGCCGTGAGCCATTGCTGGGGCCTGTGCCATCGCCGGAGAACCGTCCTTTGGAGCATGATCCGGAAAAGTGGAAGCCGGTTTTCCGAACCGATCATGCTCAAACCACATGAGGCCACGGGCAGCCTTTGCCACGCGGTCCACCTCACCTTCTGATCCCCTATCCCGCAGTGCAACATTGGACAAATTGTCCAATGTCAACTTTGCTGCATCGCAGCTACCCCTTGGCGGAACTCATAAAATTCAAGTGGGGTGAGCCGTGCGCGCCTTGAAATTATTGGCCTTATTGCCGTTCGCGGCGCTTCTTGGCGGGTGCGATTTCGTCGTCCTGGCCCCCGCCGGCGACGTCGCCATCCAGCAGCGCGACCTCGTCGTGATCTCCACCATCCTGATGCTCATCATCGTGCTTCCGGTGATGGCGCTGACCGTGTTCTTCGCCTGGCGCTACCGCCAGTCCAACACCGCAGCGCCCTACGAGCCGGAGTGGGATCACTCCACCCAGCTCGAGCTCGTGATCTGGTCGGCGCCGCTTCTGATCATCATCTGCTTGGGTGCGCTGACCTGGATGGGCACCCATCTGCTCGATCCCTACCGCTCGCTCGGCCGCATCGCCGCCGACAAGCCGATCGAGAGCAAGGACGCCCCGCTCAATGTCGAGGTGGTCGCGCTCGACTGGAAGTGGCTGTTCATCTACCCGGACTATGGCGTCGCCGCCGTCAACGAGCTCGCAGCTCCGGTCGATCGCCCGATCCGCTTCCGCATCACGGCGTCTTCGGTGATGAACTCGTTCTACATCCCTGCGCTGGCCGGCCAGATCTACGCCATGCCCGGCATGGAGACCAAGCTGCACGCGGTCGCCAACAAGGAAGGCACCTATCGCGGCTTCTCCGCCAATTACAGCGGCGCCGGCTTCTCCGGCATGCACTTCGAGTTCAAGAGCCTCTCGAGCGCCGATTTCGACAAGTGGATCGGCACCGCCAGGGCCAGCGGCAACATGCTCGGCCGCACCGACTATCTGCAGCTCGAGCGTCCGAGCCAGAACGATCCGGTGCGGCTCTATCGCTCAGTCGACCGCGATCTCTACAAGGCGATCCTCAACATGTGCGTCGAGCCTGGCAAGATGTGCATGAGCGAGATGATGGCGATCGACGCCAAGGGCGGCCTCGGCCGCGAAGGCCTCAACAACACGCTGCCGCTGACTTACGACAAATACGCCCGCCGCGGCGCGCCGCTGGGCACCGAGCCGACCTTCGTCGCCGGCATCTGCTCGATGGACGAGATCAAGGACGCGCCGTCACGTGACGTTCTCGCGCCGCTCGACCTGACGCCGCTGCGTGGCGTCGGGCTGCAGCGCCCGCCGTTCTCTCCCGCCCATCCGTCATCGACATCCTTGCTGCTCGGCCAGCGTCCGAAATCAGACTCCTGAGGAGCGCCGCATGAATCCCGATCTCATCAAGATGATCTTCGGCCGCCTCAATCTGGACGCGCTGCCGCTGCACGAGCCGATCCTGGTCGGCACTTTCGCGGTGGTCGCGACCGGTGGGCTCGCGCTGTTCGCGATCGTCACCTACTTCCGGCTCTGGACCTATCTGTGGCGCGAGTGGTTCACCACCGTCGACCACAAGCGCATCGGCATCATGTACATGATCCTCGGCATCGTGATGCTGCTGCGCGGCTTCGCGGACGCGCTGATGATGCGTCTGCAGCAGGCGATCGCCTTTGGCGGCTCCGACGGCTACCTCCCGGCCCACCACTACGACCAGGTCTTCACCGCCCACGGCGTGATCATGATCTTCTTCGTGGCGATGCCGCTGGTCACCGGCCTGATGAACTACGTGGTGCCGCTGCAGATCGGCGCCCGCGACGTCTCCTTCCCCTTCCTCAACAATTTC
>DASVOL010000459.1:0-2454 GCA_036383375.1 Bradyrhizobium sp.
TGCTCGGCACGCTCGATCGCCTCTTCCTGCGACTTGCCGCCGGCGACACAGCCGGGAAAGTCGGGAAACCACGCCCCGAACGCGCCGCGCGGTCCGCGCTCCAGCACGGCCGGATAAAGCCGTCTCTTCATTCTGGCCTCCGTCGTTGAAGTATGCTATTTCACACACATCGGTGTGTCAAATGACACAATAAAAGGCAGGGAGCAGTCATGGACCCGCAAGCCGAACTCCGCATCATACGCGCCGCCTATGCCAAGCAGATCATGGCTGCCGCCAACGTCAGCGATGCGCGCGTGACCGCGGCCTTCGCCGCCATCCCGCGCGAGGATTTCGTTGGCCCGGGGCCCTGGCTGATGCTGCGATGGGGCCGCGACTACGCGCCGACGCCCGATGCCGATCCGGTCTACCTCTACACCAACGACCTTGTCGCCTTGCGGCCCGAGCGGCGCCTCAACAACGGTCAGCCGTCGCTGCACGCTCATCTCATGCACCAGGCCGCACCCGCCAACGGCGAGCATGTGGTGCAGATCGGAACCGGCACGGGCTACTACACGGCGCTGCTGGCGCATCTGGCCGGACCGGCCGGCCGCGTCACCGGCATCGAATACGACCCGGAGCTTGCTGCGCGCGCCCGCGCCAATCTTGCACCCTATCCGAATGTCGAGATCATCACGGGCGACGGCACGCGCGCATCGTTCGATCCAGCCGACGTGATCTACGTCAATGCCGGCTGCACCCGGCCGGCCGCGCGATGGCTCGACGGGCTTGCCGACGGTGGCCGCCTGATCCTGCCGCTGACGTCGGACGATGGATTCAAGGGCGGCGCGCCGGAGCAGATCGCGCGCTCCGGCGCGGTGTTCCGCGTGCGGCGCGAGGGCGCACAATATCAAGCCACCTGGATCTCACCGGTCGCGATCATTCCCTGCGACGGCGGACGCGAGGAGGCGTCCGAAAAGGTGCTCACCGAAGCCTTCGCGCGCGGCGGCTGGCAGAAGGTGACGCGGCTCTATCGGAATGCCGACATTCCCGACGAACGCTGCTGGCTGCGCAGCGATGGGTGGTGCCTGGCTTACGACTGACCCAACGGTTTGTGGTCTTGTAGGGCGGGTTAGCGAAGCGTAACCCGCCGCCGTTCGCAGCACGTCGGAATGGTGGATTACGCCTTCCGCCTTCGCTCGTTGAGCTACGGCGGACGTAGTCGGCTAATCCACCCTACACGTCATCCTTCCGGACAAACATCAGGATCATGTTGTTGGCCGGCATCTCGAAGGTGCCGCCTAGCTTCAGCCCGACGCTCTGCGCAAGCGTCTCGACCTCGGCAATGTCGCGCACGCCCCATTCGGCATCGCGTTCACGCAAGGACGTGTCGAACACCGCGTTGCTGAGCGCGGTGTGCTTGCCGCCGCGCTTGAACGGGCCGTAGAGGAACAGCCGGCCGTCGGCGCGCAGATGCCGCGCAGCACCCGCGAACAGGCCCTCGGCGACGCGCCACGGCGCGATGTGGATCACGTTGGCGCAGAAGATCGCGAGCAGTTTGTCCGGACCTTTGCCGTCCGGCGGCACCGGCGACCAGGCCGGGTCGGACAGATCGATCGGCTGCGGCGGCCGGATGTTTGGTAGGCCGGTATGCGCGCGCCAGGCTTCGATGCTGCGCAGGTGCGCGGCATGGAGGTCGCTCGGCCACCAAATGATATCGGGCGTCTGACCGGCGAAATACACGACATGCTGTCCGGTGCCGCTGCCGGCCTCCAGCACGTCGCCGGAGCGGCCGGCAAGGTAGTCCTTCAGCACCGCCCAGATCGGCCGGTGATTGCGGTGGAATGCTGCCGCATCGAGCCGCCCATCCGCCTCGACCGGCCTGCCGTCCTTGCCGAACTCCACCACAAACTCCGCCACTGCGCTTCTCCTGTTAGCCGTATGTAGACCGTGCAGCCGCGACGGACCAAACGGAACCGGGCGATACTGCCAAATCCGTCATCCTGAGGTGCGAGCACTTGCGAGCCTCGAAGGATGAATCGGCCACAGTCGGGCCGTTCGCCCTTCGAGGCTCGCTCCGCTCGCACCTCAGGGTGACGGGTCTAACTTCGTCGATGCGTATTGCCACTCTGGCATTAACCCCGTCGCAACGCGCCTATTCTCCGAGTTGCCAGCCGATGGCCTTTGTGCTTCCACTCTTTATATTGCGATGGCATCATCGAGATTGAAGCCCGGGAAACGTCCTTGATCGCCACTTTCTCCAAACCAGCCCTCGTTCTGGCGCTGCTGGCCGGCACCGCCATGGCCGCGCAGGCCCAATCCGCCGCCGAGGGCCAGAAGCTCGCCTTCGACCGCGGCAAGGGCAATTGCCTGACCTGCCATGTCATCAAGGGCGGCGAGCTGCCCGGTACGATCGGCCCCGAGCTGACCGGCCTCAAGGCGAAATACAGCCGCGACGAGCTGATCGCGATCGTGACC
>DASVOL010000460.1:0-37470 GCA_036383375.1 Bradyrhizobium sp.
GGCGGCGCCTGCACGCAGCAACGTGCGGCGATCCATCACCGTCTTCTTGTTGTCGACAGACATTTTCACTCCTGCATTTCGGCAAGGCTCCGCCCCACGCGCAAACGTCTCCGTCTGCGCGCCCCGTCGTTCGAAGCTCATGGTTTAGAAAAAAGCGGATTTCTCCCGCGCTATTGCCCTCAAAGCAACGCGCAAATGATGCGGCGCGACAAGTTCATCGTCAATGAAATGGAATTTCGAATGTGGTCAGTGCGGCAGCTGATCTCTCCACGATCGCAGCGCGCGACGATGAAAGGATTTTCGCTGCTGTCGCGGCGCAGACGGGCGACAGATCGGCATCGATTGCACCAAATTTGAGCGAAACATCGCCGCTTGCACGATGTCTTCTACGCATGACGGTCCGGCGAGATCATCCTTGCCGCGCGCGGGCCGATTTCAGTTTTCCGTTTCGTTGACGGCGAGCGGCTTGCTCATAGACTTGATCAAACGCTGCCGCGCTTTCCGACGAGCAGCGAATGAATCAGGAAGAAAATGCATATGCGCAAACTGCCCCGCCCGGGTTCTCGCTACACTCTCACCCGCCGCACCGCGGCCGCGCTGATCACCGCCGTAATCACCCTGTCGACATCGGCCGCAGCCTTCGCCGCTGATGCGATCGTGCTGCGGGTCGGTGACCAGAAGGGCGGCAACCGCTCGCTGCTGGATATCTCCGGCTTCGCCAAGGACCTGCCCTACAAGATCGAATGGTCGGAATTCCCGGCCGCGGCGCCGATCCTCGAGGCACTCAATGCCGGCGCGCTCGATGTCGGCTACACCGGCGATCTCGCCTTCCTCTCGGTCTATGCCGCGGGCGCACCGATCAAGGCGATCGGCGGCACGCGCGCCGATCCGAAGACCCAGGCGATCCTGGTGCGCGCGGATTCGCCGATCAAGACGGCGGCCGATCTGAAGGGCAAGCGCCTCGCCGGCACCCGCGGCGGCTGGGGCCAGTTCCTGATCGACGCGACGCTGGAGAAAGCCGGCAACCGGATCGAGGACGCGACCTTCGCCCCGCTCGGCCCGGTCGACGCCAAGATCGCGCTCGTTGCCGGTTCGATCGACGGTTGGGCGGTCTGGGAGCCCTACGTCTCCTTTGCAACCCTGAAGGACAAGGCGCGCGTCGTCGCCGATGGCGAAGGCCTGACGCCGACCATCACCTTCATCGTCGCCTCCGACAATGCGATCGCAACCAAGCGCGCGGCGGTACAGGACCTCGTGCAGCGGCTGAACAAGGCGCGGTTGTGGTCGCTCGACCATCTTGCCGAATACGCCAGGAGCACGGCCGAGCTGACCAAGCTGCCGGAAGACGTGCTGTTCGCCGCCTACACCGCGCAGAAGACGAGCCCGATCGCGATCGACGAGACCGTGGTGAAGGAAGTGCAGGCCGCCTCCGATCGCGCCACGCGCTACGGCATCCTCGGCAAGACACTGGATGTCGGCAAGGCCGTCGACCGCAGTTTTACAGCGAGTGCGAGCTTGAACTAGGACGCGCCCGAACTGGCGCGCTCCGTCCTCACCTCACCTTGAAAAGGGGAGGTCGGTTTGCGGAGCAAACCGGGTGGGGATCCTGCCTCCACAGACGCCGGCGTCCGTGGAGAGCAACCCCCACCCCACCCTCCCCCTTTCAGGGGGAGGGTGACGACCGGCGCCGCTCACCTCACGGAGTGCGTGCCCCTACCATGGAGACATCCGATGCCCGGCCCGCTCCATCTCGCGATAATCGTCACAGCACACCTGCTCTGCATGACCTTGTTGGTCGCACTGTCGGTTTGATAGCGTTCTCCGAGGGCGAGCCCCAGGGAGAACAACAATGAACCTTTCAATGAAAGACCGCGTCGCGGTGGTCACCGGCGGCAGCAAAGGTATCGGGATCGCGGTGGCGCGGCGGTTTGCGGAATCCGGCGCCAGGGTCGCGATCCTCGCCCGCGGTGCCGCCGACCTTAAGGCGGCGCGCGAGGCGCTCGCCAAGGACGGCCTCGTGGTGCGCGATTATGTCTGCGACGTCGCGAAGGCCGCCGACATCAGCAAGGCGCACGACCAGATCGTCGCCGATCTCGGCAAGATCGACGTTCTCGTCAACAACGCGGGCACCGCGCGCACGCTGGCCTTCGAGAACATCAGCGACGAGGCGTGGCAGGAGGACCTCGACCTGAAACTGTTCGCCGCGATCCGGTTCAGCCGGCTGGTCTGGCCGGGCATGAAGCAGCGCAAATGGGGCCGCATCATCAACGTGCTCAACACCTTTGCGAAGGCGCCGGCCGGCAATTCCGCGCCGACCTCGGTGTCACGTGCGGCCGGCATGGCGCTGACCAAGGTGATGGCCAATGAAGGCGGCGAGCACAACATCCTGGTGAATGCGCTCTTGGTCGGCCTGATCATGAGCGATCAATGGGTCAAGCGGCATGCCGCCCAGGCGCCGGACACGGATTTCGGGGAGTTCGCCAAGGGCCTTGCCAAGGGCACACCGCTCGGCCGGATCGGCACGGCAGAGGAGTTCGCCAACCTCGCCTGCTTCCTGGCCTCGGAGCAAGGCTCCTACATCACCGGCACCGCCATCAATGTCGATGGTGGCCGGTCGCCGGTGGTCTAGAGCCCCGGTCCCGGTTTGACCCGGTCCGGAGCTCGAGACTTGCTTTGGCGCGTTTTCTTCACGCGAGGCGGTGTCCACTGCGCTCGAAAACGCTCAAGCGGGCAACCAACGGCAGGAAGCGACGGCTCAAAAGCAAAAGGCCTCCGTCACCGGAGGCCTTCTATTCTTAAACCGCGTCCTTGGCGGCCTTGACCGGCCGTGCGCGGACGATCTTCCGGGCCGGCTTGGCCTTGAACATCATCTCTTCGCCGGTGAAGGGGTTGGTGCCCTTGCGCGCCTTGGTCGCCGGCTTCTTGACCACAACGAACTTGGCGAAGCCGGGGACGAGGAACACCCCGGCCTTCTTCAGCTCCTTGTGGCCGACATCGACGAGCGAGTCCAAAACGTTCTTGACGTCGCGCTTGGAGAGTTCGGTGGTGGTCGCGATCTTCTCGATCACTTGCGACTTCGACAGTTGGGTAGCCATGGTTGCTCCATTGATTCTGGAGTGGGCACGATATGGCGGAAAACGCCGAGAAAAACAGTGTTTTCTGCACTCACCACAGCAATATCGCTGTGGACAGCCCCCGAATCAGGGTTTTTTCCAGTGTTTTTTCCAGTCAAGTCGCTTCCGACCCCTAAAATTACAGCGTTTGCGCGGCTTCGGGGCTCCCGAAACACCCCCTTCGAGAGAATCACCCGACGCGTCTCGCGCCGCCGGCGTGCGACAGTGTGGCGCGCAATTCGGGTTGCGACGCGCTGCCGCGCGCCTTCAGGTTTCGGAAACGATCCTCCAAAAGGCCGAGGCATTAGAAAATGACTCGGGTTCCCATTCCATCGTAACATCGCAAAGGGGCGCCACGGCCGATCGGCCGGCCACCCCGATGCAAGCCTTTATGTATGTTCCGGAGACCCCGCGTATGGATTTGTCCCGCCTTGAGATCAACCGCCGCACGGCCCTTCTGACCTCGGCCGCGATTGCGGCCAGCGTCATCAACCCGATGCGGGCATTCGCGCAGGAAACCCCGCGCAAGGGCGGCGTGTTCAACGTCCATTACGGTGCCGAGCAACGCCAGCTCAACCCCAGCATCCAGGCCTCGACCGGCGTCTACATCATCGGCGGCAAGATCCAGGAGAATCTGGTCGACCTCGACGCCCAGGGACAGCCGGTCGGCGTGCTCGCCGAGAGCTGGGAGGCGACGCCGGACGGCAAGACCGTCACCTTCAAGCTGCGCAAGGGCATTACCTGGCACGACGGCAAGCCGTTCACCTCGGAGGACGTCGCCTTCACCGCGATGAACATGTGGAAGAAGATCCTCAACTACGGATCGACGCTGCAGCTGTTCCTCACCTCGGTCGATACGCCCGATCCACAGACCGCGATCTTCCGCTACGAGCGGCCGATGCCGCTGAACCTGTTGCTGCGGGCCCTGCCCGACCTCGGCTACGTCTCCGCCAAGCACCTCTATGAGAGCGGCGACATCAGGCAGAACCCGACCAATCTGGCGCCGGTCGGCACCGGCCCGTTCAAATTCGTCAAATACGAGCGCGGCCAATACATCATCGCCGACCGCAATCCGGATTACTGGCGGCCGAACGCGCCCTATCTCGACCGCATCGTCTGGAAGGTGATCACCGACCGTGCCGCCGCGGCCGCGCAGATGGAGGCCGGCGAGCTGCACTACAGCCCGTTCTCGGGGCTGACGATCTCGGACATGGCGCGGCTCGGCAAGGACAAGCGCTTCATCGTCCAGACCAAGGGCAATGAAGGCAACGCCCGCACCAACACCATCGAGTTCAACTTCCGCCGCAAGGAACTGTCCGACATCCGCGTCCGCCGCGCCATCGCGCATGCGATCAACGTGCCGTTCTTCATCGAGAACTTTTTGGGCGATTTCGCCAAGCTCGGCACCGGCCCGATCCCGTCGACCTCGACCGATTTCTATCCCGGACCGAACACGCCGCAATACCCTTACGACAAGGCCAAGGCGATCGCGCTACTGGACGAGGCCGGCTTCAAGGCCTCCGGCGGCAACCGCTTCGCGCTGAAACTGCTGCCGGCGCCGTGGGGCGAGGACATCTCGCTGTGGTCGACCTTCATCCAGCAGTCGCTGGGCGAAGTCGGCATCCAGGTCGACATCGTGCGCAACGATGGCGGCGGCTTCCTCAAGCAGGTCTATGACGACCACGCCTTCGACCTCGCCACCGGCTGGCACCAGTACCGCAACGACCCCGCGGTCTCGACCACGGTGTGGTACCGCTCCGGCCAGCCCAAGGGCGCGCCGTGGACCAACCAATGGGGCTGGGAGGACAAGACCGTCGACAAGACCATCGACGATGCGGCGACCGAGGTCGATCCGGCCAAGCGCAAGGCGCTCTATGCCGACTTCGTCAAGGAGGTGAACACCGAGCTGCCGGTCTGGATGCCGATCGAGCAGATCTTCGTCACCGTGATCACGGCCAAGGCGCGCAACCACTCCAATACGCCGCGCTGGGGCTCGGCGAGCTGGCACGATCTTTGGCTGAGCGCATGAGGCGGCATCTGCGCTAGGGTGGCGCCCTTCTCCCTCGCCTCGCTCTTGCGGGGAGAGGGTCGGGGTGAGGGCTCTCTCCGCAAGTGATGCGGGTTGAAAGTCCGGTACCCCCTCACCCGGATCGCATTTCGCTTCGCTACATGCGATCCGACCTCTCCCCGCAAGCGGGGCGAGGTAAGAAGAGGCCGGTGTCCACTTCGTTCGAAAACGCTATAGATAACCGATGCGTATCCTGAGCCTTGCGGGGCGGCGGCTGGCCGCTTCGATCCCGACCCTGTTCCTGATCCTGATCGGCGTGTTCCTGCTGTTGCAGCTCGCGCCGGGCGACACCGTCGATGCGCTGATGGCGCAGATGGGCGGCGGCGATGCCGCGACCGCGCAGCAGCTGCGCAAATTCTACGGGCTCGACCTCTCGGTTCCGGCGCAGCTCGGCAACTATTTGTGGCACCTGGTTCGGCTCGACCTCGGCTTCTCCTCGATCTACGGCAAGCCGGTGGCGACCGTGATCCTGGAGCGGTTGCCGCCGACCATCCTGCTGATGACCGCGTCGCTGTCGTTCGCGTTCTTCTTCGGCCTTTTGTTTGGCGTGATCGCCGCGCGCGGCGTCAACCGCTGGCCGGACACGTTGATCTCGACGCTCGGCCTGATCTTCTACGCCACCCCCTCGTTCTGGTTCGGGCTGATGGCGATCGTGGTGTTCTCGGTCTATCTGCAATGGCTGCCATCCGGCGGTTTCCAGGACATCGGAACGGTGCAGACCGGCATCCGGGGCGTGCTCGATATCGCGGCCCACCTCGTGCTGCCGACGCTGACGCTCGGGCTGATCTTCCTTGCGATCTATCTGCGCATCATGCGCGCTTCGATGCTCGAGGTCCTGAACCTCGATTTCGTCCGCACCGCCCGCGCCAAGGGGCTGGACGAGACCCATGTCATCACGCGCCACGTGCTGCGCAACGCGCTGCTGCCTATGGTGACGCTGATCGGCTTGCAGGCCGGCACCATGCTCGGCGGCTCGGTCGTGGTCGAAAGCGTGTTCTCGCTGCCTGGCCTCGGCCGCCTCGCCTATGAATCCGTGGTGCAGCGCGACCTCAACACCCTGCTCGGCATCGTGTTCGTGTCCGCGCTGCTCGTCATTATCGTGAACTTCGTGGTCGACCTGCTCTACGCGCGGCTCGACCCGCGCATCGCCGCGGAGGGCTGACGATGGACGCGGTGAAACGCTATTTCCGCAGCCCGGCCGCGGTGATCGGCCTGATCCTGCTGCTGCTGGTGATCGCGATGGCGGTCAGCGCGGGCTTCCTTTATCCGCGCGATCCGCTCGCGCTGGCGGGCCGGCCGTTGGTGTGGCCGTTCTCCAACCCGCGCTTCCTGCTCGGCACCGACAATTCCGGCCGCGACATCGCCGCGCAGATCTTCTACGGCGCGCGGATCTCGCTCCTGATCGGCGGCGTCGCCACCGTGATCGCGATCCTGATCGGCATTTTGGTCGGCGCCTTCGCCGGCTATTACGGCGGCTGGGTCGACAATGTGCTGATGCGGATCACCGAGGCATTCCAGACCTTGCCGAACTTCGTGCTGCTGCTGGTGCTGGTCGCAGTGTTCGGCTCGACCTTGACCACGGTGACGATTGCGGTCGGCGTGGTGTCGTGGCCGGCGCCGGCGCGGCTGACCCGCGCCGAGTTCCTGTCGCTGCGCAACCGGGAATTCGTCCAGGCCGGCAAGACGCTCGGCATGAAGGACCTCCAGCTGATCCTCGGCGAGATCCTGCCCAATGCGCTGCCGCCCGTGATTGTCTATGCCAGCGTGGTGATGGCGGTCGCGATCCTCCTGGAAAGCGCGCTGGCGTTCCTGCGGCTGTCCGACCCCAACGTCGCCTCCTGGGGCAATCTGATCGGGCTCGGCCGCGATGTGCTCCGGGTGCAATGGTACGTCTCGGCGATCCCCGGCATTGCGATCCTCGTCACCGTGCTCGCGGTGTCGCTGGTCGGCCAGGGCCTCAACGATGCGCTCAATCCGAGGCTGAAGAGCCGATGAGCGACACCGTCCTTTCGCTCGACGCCCTGACCGTGCGCCTGCCCAAAGGCGCCGACCGGCCGCATGCGCTGTCCGACGTCTCCCTGTCGGTCGCATCCAACGAAATCCTCTGCGTGGTCGGCGAGTCCGGCTCCGGCAAATCGATGATGGCGAACGCCATCATGCGGCTGCTGCCGAACGAGGTCACGATCGAGCGGGGCCGGATGATGTTCGACGGCCGCGACCTCTGCGCCGCCGATCCGGCCGAAATGCGCGAGGTGCGCGGCGCCGGGATTGCGATGATCTTCCAGGAGCCGATGACGGCGCTCAATCCGCTGCGCACCATCGGCGACCAGATCGGCGAGATGTTTGCGATCCACACCGGCCTGTCCAAGGCCGAGATCCAGGCGCGCGTGCTCGCGCTGCTTGAAGACGTGCGCATCCCCGACCCCAGGGCGGCCGCAAAAGCCTATCCGCACGAGCTCTCCGGCGGCCAGCGCCAGCGCGCCATGATCGCGATGGCGCTCGCGCTCGACCCGAAGCTGTTGATCGCCGACGAGCCGACCACCGCACTCGACGTCACGACGCAAGCGCAGATCCTGAAGCTGATCCGCGACCTGCAGCAGCGCAAGAAGACCGCGGTGCTGTTCATCACCCATGATTTCGGCGTCGTCGCCGAGATCGCCGACCGCGTCGTGGTGATGCAACACGGCGCCATCGTCGAACAGGGCGCGGCCGACAAGGTACTGAACGATCCGCAGCACGCCTACACCAGGCAGCTGATCGCGGCGGTCCCGCCACTGACGGCACCGCCGCCGCGCATTCTCTCCGGCAAGGACATTCTCACTATCGACGACGTCTCGAAGACCTACCGCACCGGCGGCTTCCTCGGCCGCGGCGCGCGAGTGACGGAGGCCGTCAAGAACGTTTCGCTGCGCCTGCCGCGCGGCGCGACGCTCGGCATCGTCGGCGAATCCGGTTCGGGCAAGTCGACGCTCGCGCGCTGCATCGTCCGGCTGATCGATCCCGACAGCGGATCGATCGTGCTCAACGGCAAGGACTGGGCGAGGCTCAGCCGCGAGGAGATCAGGCGCGAGACCCGCCACATCCAGATGGTGTTCCAGGATCCGTTCGCCTCGCTCAATCCGCGCCGCAAGGCGGCCGAGCTGGTCGCGCAGGGACCGATCGTGCACGGCACGGATCGGGCGATCGCGCTCGCGGAAGCGCGACAGCTGTTCGAGCTGGTCGGGCTCGATCCGTCCGCCGGCGATCGCTTTCCGCACGAATTCTCCGGCGGCCAGCGGCAACGCATCGGGCTCGCACGCGCGCTGGCGCTGAAGCCCGACGTGCTGGTCGCCGACGAACCGGTCTCGGCGCTCGACGTCTCGGTGCAGGCGCAGGTCTTGAGGCTGCTCGCCGGGCTGCGCCAGCAGCTCGGCCTCTCCATCATCTTCATCACCCACGATCTGCGCGTTGCCGCGCAGATCTGCGACCTCGTTGCCGTGATGAAGGATGGCGCCGTGGTCGAGCAAGGGCTGACCGCCGAGGTATTCGGCAGGCCGCAGCATCCCTATACGCAGGCGCTGCTGTCGGCGATTCCGGGCGGCGATTTCACGCGCAAGCGCGATGCCTTGATCGCCTGATCGGTCCGCTCACCTTTGCTGCGAGCGGCGCGAGGCAAGCAAATGCTCCGCCCAACGCAGCAGCTCGAAGCGATCGCCCTTGACCAGCTCCTGCGCATCGCGCTGCCGGTAGAGCACCAGCATCCAGGGCGCGAGCTTGCGCAGCAATCCGTGCGCCATGTACTGCACCGGCTCGGTGAACGGCAGCGCCAGCTCGCTTTCCGGCACGCCCTGCACCGCCTTTGCCAGTTCGCGGCCGAGCGGGATCGTCAGCGCAACGGCGCGGCCGTTGCAGCCGGTCCAGCCATAGGCGTTCGGGCCTAACCGATGCATGCGCGGCAGGAAATCCGCGGTCATCCCGACATAGCCGTTCCAGACATAGTCGAAGGAGACGTCGCCGATCTGCGGCCACAAGCGCTGCAACCGCTCGGTGACCCGCGCCTTCAGCCGCCCGGTCTTGTCGCCCGCGCCGAGCACGGCGCCACCGGTGACGAGGCGATTGCGGGCATCGTAGCGCGCGAAATACAGCTCGCCATGGGTATCCGACATCGCCTGCCGGCCGGGGATGATGGTCTTGCGGACATTGTCCGACAGCGGCTGCGTCGCCATCTGCCATGACAGCACCGGCATCACCTCGGTCGCGATCTCGGGCACCAGCGATTTCGTGAACTCGCCGCTATAGGCATTGGTCGCGACCACCAGCGCACGGCCGGAGATCTCACCCTTCTCAGTCTTCACCACCCAACGATCGCCGCGGCGCTCGAAGCTCAGCGCAGGCGAGCGGGCATAGATCCGCGCGCCGAGGCCGAGCACCGTGCGCGCCAGGCCCCGCGCCAGCGCCAGCGGATTGACGTGACCGCCGGTCCTGTTCCAGAAGCCGCCGTACCACGCATCCGAGCCGAGCATGTCCTTCGTCTGGTCGCGCGACAGCAATTCGACCGGCGCGCCGAATTTCGACCATTGCTGCACCCGCCGCTCCGCGATCTTGATCCGGCCCGGCGAATGCACCGGCTGCACCCAGCCGGGCTGCTCCTGCTCGGCCTCGATGTTGTAGCGCTTGACGACGTCGAACAGCATTGCGGCGCTGTCGCGCAGCATCGCGACGAAGCGCTCGCCGGCCGCGCCGTGCCTCTTGATGATGTCCTCGGGATCGGGGCGCGACAGCGTCGGGATCACCTGGCCGTTGTTGCGGCCCGAGGCGCCCCAGCCCGGCTCGGCGGCCTCGACGATCGCGACGTCGACATTGGCCTCGCGCAGATGCAGCGCGGTCGACAGACCCGTGAAGCCGCCGCCGATGATGACGACATCGGCCTGCTGGGTGCCGATCAGCTCGGGGCAATCGGGGCCTGATGGCGTCGCTGCTGCCCAGAGCGAATTGGGCCAGCGCACGGCATTGCTGCTCATCATGATCCTTTCTTGCGGGGGCCTGCGCGTTCTGGTTAGCTTTACTCTACTCTCTCATTCCAGCCGGGAAGACAAGAAGTGACACTCAAGAACGTCATCGGAATCGATCACGCCGTGGTCATGGTGAAAGACCTCGACAAGGCCGCCGAGAATTACAAGCGGCTCGGCTTCACCGTGTCGCCGCGCGGCACCCACAGCGCGCATATGGGATCGGGCAACTACACCATCATGTTCGACCCCGATTACATGGAATTGCTCGGCGTGCTGACGCCGACCGAACACAATGCCCCCGCGCGCGCCTTCCTCGAGAAGCGCGGCGAAGGCATCGAACGCATCGCGTTCACTGCGTTGGACTCGACCGCCGGTGCCGAGGAGATCCGTGCGCGCGGCTATCCGCCGATCGGGCCGACCGATTTCGAACGTCCGGTGACCTTGCCTGATGGCACGGTCTCGGCGGCAAAATTCCGTACCTTCCAGTGGCCGACCGCCGAGGCGCCCGGCGGCGTCCGGATCTTCGCCTGCCAGCACAAGACCCGCGAGACGGTGTGGATCCCCGAATTGATGACGCACGCCAATGGGGCAAAACGCCTCAAGCAGGCGCTGATCGTCTCGCCCGATCCCGCAACCGATGCCGCGCATCTCTCCAGGATGATCGATATCGCCGTCAGAAACGATCCCGACGGTGCGGTTGCGGTGCCGTCCGGCGGCGATCGCGCCGACTTCGTGTTCCTGACCAGGGACCAGCTCGGCAAGCGCTATCCCGGCGTGTCGCTGGATGGCCTGTCCGAGCGCGGCGGCGCCGGCCTCGTGATCGCGGCCGACCTTGCCGCAACCGAGAAGGCGCTGGGCGCGACCGGCGTCAAGAGCAGCAGCGGCATCACCGTGCCGCCGGCCGCTGCGAACGGCACCCTGCTCGCCTTCGTCAAGGCATAACTGCCATACCATGCGCGGCGCTGCGTTATGTGGCGGCGCCGCGCATGTGGGGGCTAGGCAGACGAAGTCCAGACGCTACTATCTCTCCCAAACAAGAACCGTCCAGGGAGAGAAACATGTCGCATCACCTGATCTCGCGCCGGCAGATGCTGGCCGGCACGGCCGCCGCGGGCGCGGTTGGACTGACCGGATTTCCGGCCCGCGCCGAGGTCAACTGGAAGAAATATTCCGGCACCACGCTGGAAGTCAGCCTCGCCAAGGGACCGCGCGGCGACAATCTGCAAAAGTACATCAAGGAATTCACCGAGCTCACCGGCATCAAGGTCGAATCGGAGCAGGTCCCCGAGCAGCAACAGCGCCAGAAATGCGTGATCGAGCTGTCCTCGGGCAAGCCGAGCTTCGACGTCGTGCACCTCAGCTATCACGTGCAGAAGCGGCAATTCGAGAAGGCCGGCTGGCTCGCCGACATGTCGGGCTATCTCAAGGATCCGAGCATGACGCTGCCGGATCTCGTCGAGAGCGATTTCTCGGCCGCCGGCCTGCAATATGCGCGCAACGACAAGGGCCAGATGCTGTCGCTGCCGTGGTCGGTCGACTATTTCATCCTCTACTACAACAAGGAGTTGTTCCAGAAGAAGGGCGTCGAGGTCCCGAAGACGCTGGACGAGATGGTGGTCGCTGCCGAGAAGCTCACCGACCCCAAGGAAGGCACCTTCGGCTTCGTCGGCCGCGGCCTGCGCAACGCCAACATGGCAATGTGGACCAACTTCTATCTGAACTATGGCGGCGAATTCCTCGATGCCAAGGGCAACATCCTGACCGACGGCCCCGAGGCGATCGAAGCCACCAAGCTCTATCAGCGGCTGCTGACGAAATGCGCGCCTCCCGGCGTCGCCGGCTTCAACTGGATGGAATCGATGGCCTCGTTCACGCAAGGCCGCTCGGCGATGTGGATCGACGCCGACGGCTGGGCGCCGCCGCTGGAGGACCCCAACGCCTCGCGCGTGGTCGGCAAGGTCGGCTATACGCTGGTGCCTGCGGGCCCCAAGGGCAAATTCTCGTCGACCTACGGCGATGGTGTCGGCATCGCCGCGGCAAGCAAGAACAAGGAAGCCGCCTATTTGCTCTGCCAATGGGTGGTCTCGCGGGGACAAGGCGCCCGCCTGCTGCAGGCCGGCGGCGGCGTGCCGTTCCGCAACTCGATCGTCGACGACCCCGAAGTCGCCAAGGGCGTGAAAACCAAGGAATGGCTGCAGTCGGTGGTTGATTCCGCAAAAATCTCGAAGCTCGGCCTGCCCGTCATCATCCCGGTCGCCGAATTCCGCGACATTGTCGGTGCGGCGCTGACCGCGACGCTGTCGGGCGCCGATCCCGCCACCGAGTTGAAGAAGGCGCACGAGCAATTCCGCCCCATCCTGGAGCGCAGTGAAAAAGCGTGAGCGTGGTGACACAGGCTTCGCCGGCGGCGGCCGAGAACAACGCCGCGCCGGCGCGTGAATGGCGGCCGCCGTCCTACTGGCCGTTCGTGATCCCGGCGCTCGTCGTGGTGCTGGCCGTGATCATCTTTCCCTGGGTGTTCACGATCTGGATGAGCCTGCAGGAATGGAAGGTCGGCTCGCCGACGGTCTTCGTCGGGCTAGCCAACTATCTGCGGCTGCCGACCGATCCGCGCTTCGTCGAGGCGGTCGGGCACACGCTGTCCTACACCGCGCTGTCGGTGGTGCTGCCGCTGGTATTCGG
This sequence comes from Bradyrhizobium sp., assembly GCA_036383375.1. Taxonomy (GTDB): domain Bacteria; phylum Pseudomonadota; class Alphaproteobacteria; order Rhizobiales; family Xanthobacteraceae; genus Bradyrhizobium. The sequence continues at coordinate 12,855 of DASVOL010000460.1, forward strand.
TACGCTGGCGGCGGTGGTGTTTCACCAGAAATTCGCCGCGCGCGGCTTCCTGCGCGGCATCTTCATCATGCCGATGATGGCGACCCCGGTGGCGATCGCGCTGGTGTGGACCATGATGTTCCACCCGCAGCTCGGCGTCTTGAACTATCTGCTGTCGCTGGTCGGCCTGCCGCCGCAGCTCTGGGTGTTCAACCCGACGACGGTGATCCCCTCGCTGGTGCTGGTCGAGACCTGGCAATGGACGCCGCTGGTGATGCTGATCGTGCTCGGCGGCCTCGCCGCGATCCCGACCGAGCCCTATGAGAGCGCGCAGATCGACGGCGCCAATTTCTGGCAGGTGTTCCGCTTCATCACGTTGCCCTTGATCATGCCGTTCCTGTTCATCGCCGGAATGATCCGCATGATCGACGCGGTGAAGAGTTTCGACATCATCTTCGCGATCACGCAAGGCGGGCCGGGCTCGGCGTCGGAAACCATCAACGTCTATCTCTACAGCGTCGCCTTCGTCTATTACGACCTCGGCTACGGTTCGGCGATCGCGGTGGTGTTCTTCCTCCTGATCGTGGCGCTGGCGGCGCTGCTGCTCTACTTGCGCAAGCGCCTGCTGTGGACGTCGCAGCTTGGGAGCGAGGCATGAACCCGCGCTATATCCTCGGCCGAATCGGGCTGTGGCTGTCGGTGTTCGTCATCGTCTCGCCGGCGATCCTGTTCTTCCTCTGGATGGCCTCGCTGTCGCTCAAATTCGAGATCGACAACGCCTCCTATCCGCCGGTTTTCATCCCCGAGCATTTCGCCTGGAAGAACTATGCCGACGTGTTCGCCTCCAACCGCTTCCTGACCTATTTCAGCAACAGCCTGATCGTGACCGGCTGCGCCACGGGCCTTGCGATGCTGGTCGGCGTGCCCGCGGGCTACGGCATTGCGCGGATGGCCGCGCATAAATCGGCGATCGTGATCCTGATCGCGCGCATCACGCCGGGCCTGTCGTACCTGATCCCGCTGTTCCTGCTGTTCCAGTGGCTCGGCCTGCTCGGCACGCTGGTGCCGCAGATCATCATCCATCTCGTGGTCACGGTGCCGATCGTGATCTGGATCATGATCGGCTATTTCGAGACCACGCCGCTGGAGCTGGAGGAGGCCGCGCTGATCGACGGCGCCACCCGCTGGCAGGTGTTCCGCCATGTCGCGCTGCCGATCGCCAAACCCGGGCTCGCGGTCGCCTTCATCCTCGCGGTGATCTTCTCCTGGAATAATTTCGTGTTCGGCATCGTGCTGGCCGGGCGCGAGACGCGCACGCTGCCGGTCGCGGTCTACAACATGATCTCGTTCGACCAATTGAGCTGGGGCCCACTCGCTGCCGCCGCATTGATCGTGACCGCGCCGGTACTGCTGCTCACCGTGATGGCGCAGCGCCAGATCGTCGCCGGGTTGACGGCGGGTGCGGTGAAAGGCGGCTAGGACAAGATGGAGTTATGGCGCTGTCGCAGGGGGCGCTGCCAAAATATCGAAAACAACCCCATGCACAGTAAGCCGGCGGCGCCCGGCGTTCGATCAGGCAACTTGACACGTCGGGCAACTCAGGGGTATTCTTCTAATATTCCGAAATTGTGTACGCCCCTCATCCGAAGGGTTATTGCGTAAGGCATTTGCGGGCCTCCGCAACTGACGCTGCCACGTCGCAGGCGCTCGAGGGTGCGGCCTTGTGAGCGGGCATCTCGGCCAAGCTCATTCGGCAACCTCTGCTTCCCGAACCTCCCCTTGCCTTCCTCCGCCGTCAGATCGTCGAGCTGCTCGGTACCGGCCAGGCGACAGGCCGTGATGCCGGTGGAACAGCTTCGAAAACGCCGCCGCGGTCTCGTAACCGACCCGGCTTGCAATTCGTGCGATCGGCTCGTCGCTGGTTTCGAGCAGGAACGCCGCCTCTGCCATCCGGCGTTCGATGACATAACGATGCATGGATTGGCCGACGAGCTTGGTGAAACGGGCCGAGAAAGCCGAGCGGCCGAGCCCCACACGCTGGCCGAGGTCGCTCAGGGCCCAGGGCCGCTCCGGGTTTTCGTGGATCAGCTTGAGTGCGGGCCCGATGTGCGGATCCGATATCGCCCCGAGCCACCCGCCTTCTCCGGGACCGAGGGACTTGATCCAGTTTCGCAAGACCTCGACAAAGAGCACTTCCGTCAGTCGTGAGAGCGCGACGCGTTGGCCGGGACGCTCGAGCGCGGACTCGCTGACCATGCGACGCAGGATCGCCTCAAGCCACTCACTGTCCGCCGTCGGCTTCAGCAGGAGCACGGGCGGCAGCAGCTCCAGCACGCTGCCGAACAGCGGCCGTGAAACAGTGAAATTGCCGCAGATCATGGTCGAGAGCGGCTTTGCACGACCGCCGTGACGAACGACGCCAAGACGCGGCGACGATCGATCGATATCGATGATCTGCAAAGGCTTGGCCCGGCGATCCGAATAAAACACATGGGGCTCGCCGCGAGTAATCACGACAAAATCGCCCTCCGTCATCTGGATTTCCTGCCCCTGTCCGAGCGCAAGGGTCGCCGAGCCGCGGCTGAGATAGTGAAACAGGGCGTAAGGGCGCGCCGGCAACTCCAGATTCCAGGGATGGCCGAGCTCGAAGTGAAAGAGCAGCGTCCCGCCGAGACGAACGCGATCGAGCACTTGGGCCAGTATGTCCATGCCGGCGAGATTAGACCGGCGGACGATCCGACACAACATACGGACGATTGATCCCTATCGTCCGAAAGGCCGGCGGAATAGGTCACGTCGCGGCGGGCCGACGTCACGTACGGCAACCATTTCGCCGACGGCAGATGGAAGAACCGCGACCTTGCTGGAAACGCCTGTCCATTCCTCCGGACCGTGTTCGTCCGATACGCCAACAGGAACAATCGATGCGAAATATCATCCTCTCAGCCGCCGCCGTACTTCTGGCCGGAACGACATTGGTCAGCTCCGTCCATTCCGCCGAACTGCCCAAGGGAGCAGCCCACAACATCGTACTCGTGCACGGCGCTTTCGTGGACCAGACGAGCTGGCAGCCCGTTGCCGATATTCTCACGAAGAAAGGCTACAACGTCACGCTCGTCGAAAATCCGCTCACCTCCCTCGCCGCTGACGTCGACGCCACCAAGCAGGCGCTCGCGAAGCAGGACGGCAGGACCGTCCTGGTCGGCCACTCATGGGGCGGCGTGGTGATCACGCAAGCCGGTAACGATCCGAAGGTGTCGGCGCTCGTTTACGTCTCCGCTTTCGCGCCGGAGGTCGGTGAATCCCTCGCGGCGCTGGCAAAGGCGGGCCCGCCGACCGAAGGCGGCAACGCAATCCATCCCGATGCGAAGGGCAATTTGTACATCGACCCCAAGGTGTTTCCGTCAGCGGTCGCGGCCGACCTTCCTCCGGAAATCGCTGCGCACCTGGCCAACACGCAGCTTCCGTTGAACCACGTTGCGTTCGAAGCCCCCGTCGACATCGCGGCCTGGCATGACAAGCCGACGTTCTATGTCATCAGCACGAAGGACAAGGTCCTCGCGCCCGAGGCCCAGAAGTCGTTCGCAGCCAGGATGAAGGCTCAGACCACGGAAGTCGCCGGCAGCCATGCCTCGCTCGTCGTCCACGCGAAGCAAGTCGCTGAGGTCATCGAAAAGGCCGCACTCGCGAAGTGACGCTACCGCTCCCGGCGCGTTCGCGCCGGGAGCGCGCACACTCGCTCAGAGAATGCAGAACGCATCGAACGGAAACTCCTGCATGTACAACACGATTCTTGTCACTCTCATTGCCTCGGCTCTTGCCACCGGGACTGTCGCGTCGGCTTCCCCCGCCGTCAGGAAAGAGCCGCTGGATGCTGCGACCCTCAGCGCGATCAAATCGCAATTCGGCAGGCTGATGGAATTGGCCAACAAGCACGACTTCAAGGCCCTGCACGGGATGTTCTGGCAATCGCCCTCGACCCTGCTGGTGGCCAAGAGCGCGATCCCGTCCGAGGGGAACTGGGCCGGCTTCTGGGGCAACGAGGCGATTGATCAAAAGCTGCATGATATCGGCAGCTCCGGTCCGGTCGTGCTCGAGCCGGATTATTCGAAGCTCAGGGTTGTCGGCCTGACGCACGACGTCGCCGAGTCCTACGTGCCGATGAACATCACGGTCTCTTATGCGGGGCAGGATGGAACAGCCAGGCCGTTTCTCATGATCATCAATTGGCTTCGCGTCGGAAAGGACTGGAAGATCGCTTCCGAAATCATCCTGCCGGTGCCGCCCGCACCCGCCGCAAAGGGCTAGGCACGTCGATCCGGCCAGGGCTGCGCGTTGATGAGTGTGTGTCTTGATCTCATCGCTCTACGCGGTGAGCGCCTCCAGTACCGCGGCTGAATCGGTGACCCAACCGAAGATGCCGCCCTGGGCCTTGATCATCTTCAGGCCCATCTCGTGGAATTCCGGAAAGTAGGACGCGCAGCCGTCTGAGATCACGACGCAGCGGTAGCCGCGGTCGTTGGCCTCGCGCACCGTGGTGTTGACGCAGACTTCGGTGGTGACGCCGCAGACCAGGAGATTCTCGATGCCGTATTTCTGCAGGATGTCGCCGAATTCGGTGGCGTAGAAGGCGCCCTTGCCGGGCTTGTCGATCACGATCTCGCTGGCTAGCGGATAGAGCTCGGGAATGATGTCGTGTCCGGCCTCGCCGCGGATCAGAATCCGCCCCATCGGCCCGGGATCGCCGATCCGCAGCGACGGCGCGCCGCGCTCGAGCTTTGCGGGCGGCGCGTCGGAGAGATCGGGCAGATGGCCCTCGCGGGTATGGACCACGAGCAAGCCGGCGTCGCGCACCGCCGCAAGCACCGCGGCGATCGGCTGCACCGCGCGGGCAAGCCGGCTGACGTCGTTGCCGAGCGTCTCGCCGAAGCCCCCTCGCTCCATGAAATCGCGCTGCATGTCGATGATGACGAGCGCGGTCTTGCTCCAGTCGAGCGTGATCGGCGCCGGCTCCGCCGCGATTGTCCCGCTTGAATTCGCCATGACGCACGCCTCGAATGCGAGAAGACCTGCGCCTGATTAAGCAAACCGCGTGCCATTGCGCAATGATGTGCCTTCCACTCTCAAACGCCCGAAACGTTCGGCATCTCAATCTGTTGGGACACGCTCGGCCGTTCTCCGCGCCATCCGCCCAAGTTTCTCACCGGCAGCTGATTTGCCGGTCGTTCGATCTTGCTGGCATGATCGTTGCTAGCTAAGGGCCGGACGGGAGCCCGACCGAACGACAACAATCGTTCGCGAAACGACGGCCCATTTCAAACAGGCGGGAGGACAGGCATGAATGGACTTGGCGGTCTCAACAAGTCACCCAATGGCGTGGTGATCGGACTGGTGCAGCTGCAACTGCCTGTGGTTGCGACCAAGGCCGATCTGGCGCGGCAGACCGAGCGCATCGTCTGGATGGTCGGCAAGGCGCGGCGCAATCTCGGCACCATGGATCTGGTCGTATTCCCGGAATATTCGCTGCACGGTCTGTCGATGGACACCAATCCGGAGATCATGTGCCGGCTCGACGGTCCCGAAGTTGCGGCCTTCAAGAAGGCCTGTATCGACAACAGGATCTGGGGCTGCTTCTCCATCATGGAGTTCAACCCGCACGGCAATCCCTACAATTCCGGGCTGATCATCGACGATCACGGCGAGGTCAAGCTCTATTACCGCAAATTCCATCCCTGGATTCCGGTCGAGCCGTGGGAGCCGGGCGATGTCGGCATTCCCGTGATCGACGGCCCGAAAGGCGCCAAGATCGCGCTGATCATCTGCCACGACGGCATGTTCCCGGAAATGGCGCGCGAATGTGCCTACAAGGGCGCGGAGATCATGATCCGCACTGCGGGCTACACCGCGCCGATCCGCAACAGCTGGCGCTTCACCAACCAGGCCAATGCGTTCCAGAACCTGATGGTGACCGCCAATGTCTGCATGTGCGGCTCGGACGGCTCTTTCGACTCGATGGGCGAAGGCATGATCGTCAATTTCGACGGCAGCATCATCGCGCACGGCACCACCGGACGCGCGGACGAGATCATCACCGCCGAGGTACGGCCCGACCTCGTGCGCGAGGCGCGGATCAACTGGGGCGTCGAGAACAACATCTATCAGCTTTGGCATCGCGGCTATGTCGCGGTGAAGGGCGGCGCGATGGATTGCCCCTACACCTTCATGCAGGACATGGTGTCCGGCCGCTTCCGCCTGCCCTGGGAAGATCAGGTCAAGGTCACCGACGGCACGTCGTGCGGCTTCGCCGCGCCGACACGGATGTTCGGCAAGACCGCGAAGGCCGCCGAGTAGCGGCGCGTCGTTTTGTTTGAGCATGATCTCTTCGGAAAACCGCTACACACTTTTCCGGATCACGCTCTACTTGAAGAAGTGCACGAGGCCGATGCTGAGGCCCAGCAGCAGCATCAGCGACAGCGTGACGGCCGCGGTCACCCGGCCGCCGACGGTCGAGAGCACGCGGACATCGACGCCGAGCCCGAGCGCGGCCATCGAGACGACGGTGAGGATCGCTGCCGTCTTGGTCACCGGCGCGATCGCGATGTCGGGCACCAGCTGGAACGAGCGCAGCGCGGCCAGCACCAGGAAGCCGATGATGAACCAGGGCACCAGCTTGAACGGGCTGATCGCGGCGGCCTTGACAGCACCTTGCTCGGCGGTGCCGGCGGCCTTGCGCCGCCGCGCGACGAACAGCGAGAGGGCGACCACGATCGGACCCAGCATCAGGACGCGCACCAGCTTCACCAGCGTGCCGATCTGGGTCGAGACGATGCCGGCCGGCACGGTCGCCGCCAGCACCTGCGGCACGGCGTAGACCGTGAGCCCGGCGAGGATGCCGTATTGCGTCGCCGTCAGCTTCAAGAGCGGAATCAGCAGCGGCAGGCCGAGCACCATCAGCACGCCGAGAATGGCGGTGAACGAGATCGATGAGGCGATGTCGTCGCCATCGGCCTCGATCACGGGCGCTACCGCTGCAATCGCGGAGTTGCCGCAGATCGAGTTGCCGCAGGCGATCAGGATCGCGAGCTTGGCCTTGAGCCCGAGCACGCGGGCAAGGCCATAGCTCACCGCCAGCATGATGACGACGGTCAGGGCGATGGCGCCGATCAGGAGCCAGCCCGAGGCCAGGATCGCGGCGAAGCTGATCGACGCGCCGAGCAGCATCACCGCGACTTCGAGGAGCTGCTTGGCGCTGAAAGCGATGCCCGAGCGCCAGCGCTCGGCGGGCTCCCAGGCGGTGCGGACTGCCATCCCGAGCAGGATCGCGACGACCAGGGCCTCGATATAGGGATGGTCGAAAACCCGCTCCTCGACAGCCTGGACGCCGAGCGAGATGATCGTGACCACCCCGCAGAGCAGAATGCCCGGAATAAGCAGGAAAATGCGCTTCAGCGCCCCCTGCTTCTGCCCCTGATCTTGTTCTTGTTGCGGCACGAAATCCTCTTTTCAGAGAAGATTTTATGCGCCAGAGGGCGTCTCTTGGCTAATATCTTTTCGGACTGCCCCGATAGAGAGAAGTTATGTCCCTCAACCTGCACCTGCTCCGCCTGTTCGCGGCGGTGGCGAGAAGTGGAAGTTTCTCCCGCGCCGCCGATCTCCTGCACATCAGCCAGCCGGCGATCTCCAAGGGCGTGCGGGATTTCGAGCTGCAGGTCGGCTGCCGGCTGCTCGACCGCACGCCGAAGGGGGTGCGGCCGACCCGGGAGGGCGCGGCGCTGGCGCGCCATGCCGAGACGCTGTTCGCGGCCGAGCGCGCCGCCGAGGACGAGTTGCAGGCGCTGCGCAACCTCGACAGCGGCTCGCTGCGCATCGGCGCCAGCACGACGATCGCGACCTACATGATCCCGGAATATCTCGGCGTGTTCCACCGCGCGTTTCCCGGCATCGACCTGCATGTGGTGAGCGCCAATACCTCTGATATCGCGGCGCTGATGCTGGGGCATGAGATCGAGATCGCGCTGGTCGAGGGGCCGGTCGAGGACGAGAATTTGATCAGCACAGCCTGGCGCACCGATGTGATGGTCCTGATCGCAGGTCCCGATCACCGCTTCGCGGCCGCCACGGGCGCGATCGACGTCCGCCTGCTGAACGACGAGATCCTGATCGTGCGCGAGCCCGGGTCCGGCACGCGCGAGGTGGTCGCGCAGGCGCTGGCCGCCCACCGGGTCGAGCCGCAGCGCACGCTGGAGATCGGCAGCACCGAGGCGATCAAGCAGGCGGTCGCCGCCGGGGTCGGCGTCGCCATCGTGTCGATCGCGACGATCGACGATCAGGTGGAGCTCGGAAAACTCAAGGTGATCCCGATCAAGGGCGTCCACATCGAGCGCACACTCTGGCAATTGAAATCGCCCGGCCGGCTGGACGTGCCGGCGGCGGTCGCGTTCGAGGGGATCATTCGGGAGGCGCGGGGCGCGAAGGCAGCGCCGCGCGGGCCTGCCGCTAAAGCGCGGCGAACAGACCCTGCACCCACGCAACGGCATGCTCGAAGCTGAACACGCCGGGCTCGAAATAGACCGCGCGCGCCAGCACGATGCCGACCACCAGCACCCAGAACACGCTGGTGCCCGCGGTCTTCAGCCATTTCGACACCCCCTCGCTCGCGGCCGAAGAATCGACCGTGGGAACCGGCTCGCCGAAGGGATCGAATGCGGATTGGCTCATCGTCTTGACCATCTGGAATGTCAGCACAATGTCGCAACGGCGGGGGCGGAAGCAAGGGTAGTTGAATGCCTTTTGCGGCTCCAAGCTGGAAGGACCTTTCGTTCGAGTGGGGGGCGAGGAGAGTTTTCTTCTTCAGCAGTCAGAAATAGCCTCGCAGCCACCTTGCCGAGATCGCACGCCAGTCTCGGTGTCGTCCCTGCGAAAGCAGGGACCCATAACCACGAATGCTCGTTGTAGCGTGACACTGGAATGACGAATTCCGCTCACAACATCCGCCGCGGAGTATGGGTCCCTGCTTTCGCAGGGACGACAATCTTTGCAATCAACTATCGGTTCCGCGCTGCGGCGCCAGGCGCGGCAACTCGATCCGCATGCTCGTCCCCATGCCCGGGGCGCTATCCAGATGGAGCTCTCCGCCCAACCGGTTCGTGACGATGTTGTGAACAATGTGGAGGCCGAGCCCGATACGGCCGATGTCGCGGCGCGTGGTGAAGAATGGATCGAAGGCCTGCCGCAGCACGTCGCGGCTCATCCCGCAGCCATCGTCGGCGAACAGGATTTCCACCTGGTCCGCGCCCGAGGCGCGCAGCCGGATCGTGATGGTGCCGCCCTTGCCGTCCGGAAAGGCATGCGCGACCGAATTGACGAACAGATTGGTCAGCGCCTGGCCGTAAGGGCCGGGATAGCTGTTCATCGCGAGACCGGACGGGCAATCGACCTCGAGCGCCAGATTGTTCTTCGGCAACGCCGGACGCAGGTTCGAGAGCACCTGCTCGGTCACCTCGCCGAGATCGAACTGGCTGCGGTCGAAATAGCTGCGATCGACGGCGACCTGCTTGAACGATTGCACCAGATCCGCGGCGCGCTTGAGGTTGCCGACCAGCAGCGACGACGCGCTTTCGACGACCTCGATGAAATCGCTGAGGCTGGAACGCTTCAGCTTGCCGCGCGCGGCCTCGGCGGCGAAGTCGGCGCATTTCTGCTCCAGCACCGACGCGACGGTGAGGCTGGTGCCGACCGGACTGTTGATCTCATGTGCGACGCCGGCCACCAGCCGGCCCAGCGCTGCAAGCTTCTCGGCCTCGATCAGCGAGGCCTGAGTCTCCTGCAGATGGTGCAGGGCCTTCTCGGCCGCATCGCGGGCGGCGCGGATCTCGCGTTCGCTGCGCTTGCGGTCGGTGATCTCTTCGGCCGCGACGTTGACACCGACGATGCTGCCGTTCGGCTCGCGCTGCGGGTGCCAATGCGTGATCCAGCACCGCTCGTCATTGTGGCCCGGGCGCTGGCCGTAGACCTCGACGCCGGTCACGGGCTCTCCGGTCTCGATGATCGAGCGGACGATGTCCTCGACCGCGGTGGCGAGTGCGGGCACGCAATCATGCACCGTGCGTCCGAGATGACCTTCGACCGAGATGCCGCAGATCTCGGTGAGCCGCTGGTTGATCTGGAGGTAACGGCAGTCGGGAGAAAGGTAGGCAAGACCGATCGGTGCAGTGTCATAGATCAGCTGCAGCGCCGGTTGTTTTGGGAACTGAACGTCCTGGACGACGGACGAGCGCATGTCCTTCCCCCCGTTCGGACAAGTCTAGCGCTTCATGGCCGGGCCGCAAATAGCCCCAACCTATGCAGAAAATGCCAATCGAGTCTGTCCGGATTCGGCACTGGTTAGCAGCCAGAGGTCCACGATATTGCGACCCATGCCCGCCAACAGGTCCCTGGCGACGCCATCTGGACCCGTCATCCTGAGGTGCGAGCGGAGCGAGCCTCGAAGGATGCACGGCCCGGCCGGTGGCCGTCGATCCTTCGAGACGCGCGCGAGGGCGCGCTCCTCAGGATGACGGGATCTCGATCTACTCGCTACGCATCTCAACGCGGTGGCAGCTTCAGCTATTCACTGCACCGTGCGGACGAAAACTCTCGATGAAACGCAGCAGCACACGCGCGCCGGTGTCGGCGTCGGCGAGCTCGACATGCTCGGCCGGATTGTGGCTGATGCCACCGCGGCAGCGCACGAAGATCATGCCGATATCGGCGACATCGACCATCGCCATGCCGTCATGCCCGGCGCCGCTCGGCAGCTCGAACACGTCGCAGCCCTCGCTGGCGACTGCGGCGGCGATCTGCGTCTTCAGCCACGGCGCGCAGGGCACGCTGCGGTTCTCGTGGGTGACGTCGATCTGCAAGGCGAGTTCGCGGCGCTTTGCGATCGCCTCGATCTGCCGCACGATGTCGGCGACGGCGCGCTTGCGATGCATGTCGCTCTGCGAGCGGATGTCCATCGTGAACGACACCTTGCCCGGGATCACGTTGGTGGCGCCGGGCATGGCGCTGATGTAGCCGACGGTGCCGACCAGGCCGGCCTCATCGCTGTTGCAGAACTGCTCGATCGCAACGATGCATTCGGCGGCGCCGGTCAGCGCGTCGCGCCGCAGCTTCATCGGCACGGTGCCGGCATGGCCGGCGACGCCGGTGAGATTGGCGGCAAGCCGCGTCGCCCCTGAAATCGCGCTGACGACGCCGACCGGCAGCGCCTTCTGTTCCAGCACCGGGCCCTGCTCGATGTGCAGCTCGACATAGCCGAGCAGTTCGCGGCGGGCACGCGCCGCCTTGCCGATATGATCGGGATCGAGCCCGAAGGCGACCAGCGCATCGCGCATCGAAGTGCCGCCGCGATCGCGCGTGTTGAGCACGCTCTCGTCGAAGGTGCCGGCCACCGCGCGGCTGCCGAGCAGGGTCGAGGCGAAACGCACGCCCTCTTCGTCGGCGAAGCCCACGATCTCGATCGCGAATGGCAGCCGCTTGCCGCGCCGGTTCAAATCGGCGACGCAGGCGATCGCGGTGATGACGCCGAGCGGGCCGTCCCATCTGCCGGCGTCGCGCACGGTGTCGTAATGCGAGCCGAGCATCAGGGCCGGCAGGCCCGGCCGCTCGCCCTCGTAACGGCCGCAGACATTGCCGATCGCATCGAGATGGGCGCTCATGCCGGCCTCGCGCATCCAGGACAGGATGAGATCGGCCGCCTTGCGATGTTCATCGGTGAGGAAGACCCGCGCCAGATGCTCCGGCGTCTCCGAGATCGCCGCGAGCTGATCGATCCGCGCCACGATCTCCTCGCCAAGGGACGACGGATTCGAAGACGGTTTTGTCTCGCTCATGCTGCTTCCCATCAGTCCATCGCGGCGCGTCAGCCCGTCTCACTCGTAGCAGGCTCGGGCCGATTCACCAGCCGGCAATTGGCGGGTAATGCCTGTGCTTGAAATTTTGAACCAATGAGGAAAGAAGGCATAAATGTACGAGCGATACTCTCCGCCAACACAACTTTGGGGGGGACTATGGCTGACAAGATCCTCGCCTATTTCTTTATCGGGCTATGGTACGTCTTCGAAGCCATCAATGCGGCCGTGCGCTTCATCTATCTGTACGGGCCGGGGATACTGATTTTTTGTCTCCTGATCGTTGCCGGGATTGGGGTTTATTTGGCCGCAATCAGTAAGTCCCAACGGAAATTCTTTTAGAACTGAGAGGCCGTCTCAGCCACCGATACGGCGTTCTATACGTTGTCGGCGTCGCGCCTGTCGCCCTTGGGACCTCTTGGCATCTCGAACGCCTAGCCGCAGCCGTACGCGCATCGGCCGTCCAGCGGTTACCGGCTGCTTAACGGCATTGCATACAATGCTGATCGATCGCTCAAAAAACAGGCACATCATACTTTGCCGGTCTCCGAGGTCGCTCACGGCGATCAGCGTTCCCGTTCATATTCAACCACTTACGGAACGATGATTGCCAAACGTGCTCTGGCACGAAGCTTGCGACACTCCGTCAAGCGTCGCCGTTACGGCGGCTGCGACAAGGACAGGCGGGCCGGACCCGCCGGAGGGAGCAGGCGATGGATTTTGGCAGGATTTCAAGAAGGCATTTATTGCAGGGAAGCGCGGCATTGGCGCTCGGCAGCTCGCTCGGCGTTCGCGGCGCGGCGGCAGCGGAAACCACGGTCGGCTTCATCTATGTCGGGTCCCGCGACGACTACGGCTACAATCAGGCCCACGCCCAGGGCGCGGCCGCGGTGAAGAAGCTTCCGGGCATCAAGGTGGTCGAGGAAGAGAAGGTGCCGGAGACCGACGCGGTCGAGAAGACCATCGAGTCCATGGTCAATCTCGACGGCGCCACGCTGCTGTTTCCGACTTCGTTCGGCTACTACAACCCGCACGTCGTCAAGATGGCGGCCAAGTTTCCCAAGCTGCACTTCGAGCATTGCGGCGGCCTGTGGAGCGACAAGGACCCGAAGAACGCCGGCAGCTATTTCGGCTACATCGACGAGGCGCAATACATTTCCGGCATCGTCGCCGGCTATTCGACCAAGAGCGGCAAGCTCGGCTTCGTCGCCGCCAAGCCGATCCCGCAGGTGCTGCGCAACATCAACGCGTTCACGCTCGGCGCCCGGCTCGCCAATCCGAAGGCAACCACGCAGGTGATCTTCACCGGCGACTGGTCGATGCCGGTCAAGGAAGCCGAGGCCACCAACAGCCTGATCGACCAGGGCGTCGACGTGCTGACCTGCCATGTCGACGGACCGAAGACGATGGTCGAGAACGCCGCGCGCCGCGGCGCGATGGTGTGCGGCTATCACGTCAACCAGTCGCCGCTGGCGCCGAAGGCCTATCTCACCGGCGCCGAATGGAATTGGGAAGCGCTCTATCCGAAGTTCGTCAAGATGATCGTCGCGGGTGAAGCGATCCCGAACTTCTATCGCGGCGGCCTCAAGGAAGAGATCGTCAAGGTCTCGCCCTATGGCGAGATGGTGTCGGCGGAAGCGCGCAAGCATGCCGACGACGTCAAGGCCAAGTTCATGTCCGGCGAGTTCACGATCTTCAAGGGCCCGCTGGTCGACAACAAGGGCAAGACGGTGATCGCCGGCGGCACCGACCGCGGCCAGCAGGATCCCGAGCTCGAGAAGATGGATTATCTGGTCGAGGGCGTGATCGGAGCCACCGCGTGACGACCGAGGCGGCGGAATCGGTGGAGTCGGCCGGCGTTGCTCCGGCCGCCGATCCCGGCTTCCTCCAGCGCTACGGCGCGAGCATCGAATACATCCTGATCCCGGGCGCGGCGCTGGTCGGCGCGCTCGCGGTGTTCGGCGGCTTCATCGCGCTCTACGGCAAGAACCCGCTCGACCTCTATTTCTACATGTATTACGGCGCGTTCGGCACCTGGTTTTCCTGGCAGAACACGCTGACCCGCGCCGCGCCCCTGATCCTGACCGCGCTGTGCACGGCGCTGCCGGCGCAGCTCGGCATGGTGATCATCGGCGGCGAAGGTGCGCTTCTGATCGGCGCGCTGTCGGCGACGTCAGCGGCGCTGGCGTTGCAGGGCGCAGCGCCGATCGTCGTGCAGATCGCGATGGTGATCGCGGGCATGATCGGCGGCGGCCTCTGGATCACGCTGTCCGGCGGCCTGCGGCAATATCGCGGGGTCAACGAGACGATCTCGAGCCTGCTGCTGGTCTATATCGCGCTCGCAATCCTGAACCATCTGGTCGAGGGACCGATGCGCGATCCGGCGAGCCTCAACAAGCCGTCGACCCGCGAGATCGGCGCCGCCAACATGATCGGCAGCATTCCCGGCACCGACGTGCATTGGGGCCTGGTGTTCGGCCTCGTCGCGGCCGTTGCCGCCTACATCCTGATTTACCACACCACCTTCGGCTTCGCCGCGCGGGTTGCCGGCGGCAACATCCGCGCCGCCAAGATCGTGGGGCTCAGTGTCGGCAAGCTGATCCTGACCGTCTGCTTCCTCGCCGGCAGCAGCGCCGGACTGGCCGGCATGATCGAGGTCGCGGCCGTGCAGGGCCGCACCAATGCCAACCTCGCCGCGGGCTACGGCTTCACCGGCATCCTCGTTGCATTCCTGGCGCGGCAGAATCCGCTCGCGATCATTCCGGTCGCAATCCTGCTCGGCGGCATCTCGGCCTCCGGCGGCCTGTTGCAGCGGCGGCTCGGGCTGCCCGATGCCTCGGTGCTGGTGCTGCAGGGCATCATCTTCGTGTTCGTGCTGGCGAGCGACGCGCTCTACGGGCGGATCGGCTTCCTCAAGGGAAAGACCTGACATGGCGGACGCTTCGCTCGGGCTCTGGACCGTTCCGCTCGCCGTGTTCGGCGGCGCCATCCGCGTCTCGACGCCGTTCCTGTTCGTCAGCCTCGGCGAGTGCATCACCGAACGATCTGGCCGCATCAATCTCGGCCTCGAGGGCACGCTGGTGATGGGCGCGATGAGCGCCTACGGCATCTCCTATCTCTCCGGCTCGCCATGGCTCGGGGTGCTCGCCGCCGGCATCACCGGCGCGTTGTTCGGCGCGCTTCATGCCGGCATCTGCTCGCTGCCGCGGGTCAACGACATCGCGGTCGGCATCGCGCTGATGCTGCTCGGCACCGGTTTGGCCTTCTTCCTCGGCAAGCCGCTGATCGAGCCGACGGCGGCACGGCTGCCGGCGATCGATTTCGGCTGGTGGAGCGACGTGCCGCAGGTGCGTGCGGCGCTGCGCATCAACGTGCTGTTCCTGATCGGCGTCGCGATCGCGCCACTGCTCTATTGGGCGTTCAGGACCACACGCTGGGGCCTGTTGATCCGCACCGCCGGTGAAAGCGCGGACGCGGCGCGCGCGATGGGCCATTCCGTGCTGCTGATCCGGCTGCGCGCCACCATGGTCGGCGGCTTCCTCGCCGGCATCGGCGGCTCGTTCCTGTCGCTGTTCTATCCGGGCAGCTGGAACGAAGGCCTCTCCTCCGGACAGGGCATCACCGCGGTCGCGCTGGTGATCTTCGCGCGCTGGGACCCGATGCTGTGCCTGTGGGCCTCGCTCGCCTTCGGCGGCGCCGCGGCGCTCGGGCCGGCGCTGCAATCGGTCGGCGTCACCTCCGGCTACCATTTGTTCAACGCCGCGCCCTACATCCTGACGCTTGCGATCATGATCATCACCTGCTCGCCGAAGCGCACGCTGACCGGCGCGCCCGCCGAATTGTCCATCACCCGATAGACCCAACGAGATCATTCCATGCCCGAGCGTTTCATCAAATC
The DNA here is from genome assembly GCA_036383375.1 of Bradyrhizobium sp. Lineage (GTDB taxonomy): Bacteria > Pseudomonadota > Alphaproteobacteria > Rhizobiales > Xanthobacteraceae > Bradyrhizobium. The sequence goes on from DASVOL010000460.1 coordinate 28,623, forward strand.
CGAGCCCTACGCCTGGCCCTACAATGGCGACTTGCGGCCAGAAAATACCGCGCTCATCATCATCGACATGCAGACCGATTTCTGCGGTGTCGGCGGTTATGTCGACAAGATGGGCTACGACCTCTCGCTGACGCGGGCACCGATCGAGCCGATCAAGAGACTGCTGGCGGTGATGCGCGCGCAGGGCTTTCACATCATCCACACCCGCGAGGGCCACCGGCCTGATCTGGCCGACCTGCCCGCCAACAAGCGCTGGCGCTCGCGCCAGATCGGCGCCGGCATCGGCGATCCCGGCCCCTGCGGCCGCATCCTGGTGCGCGGCGAGCCGGGCTGGGACATCATTCCCGATCTCGCGCCGCTGCCGGGCGAGCCCATCATCGACAAGCCCGGCAAAGGCTCGTTCTGTGCCACCGATCTCGAGCTGATGCTGCGGCTGCGCGGCATCGAGAACATCGTGCTGACCGGCATCACCACCGACGTCTGCGTCCACACCACGATGCGCGAGGCCAACGACCGCGGCTTCGAATGCGTGCTGGTCGAGGATTGCTGCGGCGCGACCGACAAAGGCAATCACGACCACGCCCTGAAGATGATCAAGATGCAGGGCGGCGTGTTCGGCGCGGTGACGAAATCCACCGACCTAATCGGGGCGCTGTCGTGATCATCGGCGAACCGCCCGCCCCTATAGGCGCGTTCGGCGTCGACGCCATCGCCATGACGATGCGGTTCGGCGACTTCGCAGCGCTCGACAATGTCGAGCTCAAGGTGCGGCCCGGCTCGTTCCATGCCTTGCTCGGCGAGAACGGCGCGGGCAAGAGCACGCTCGTGAAATGCATCATGGGCTACTATCACGCCACCGAGGGCGAGATTATCGTCGGCGACCGCCAGCAGACCATCGCCAACCCGAAAGACGCGCACGCGCTCGGGCTCGGCATGGTCTATCAGCACTTTACCCTGGTGCCGGCGATGACGGTCGCGGAGAACCTGGTGCTCGCGCGCGACGACGTGCCGGCCGTGGTCGACTGGCGCAAGGAGAAGAAGGAGCTCGAGGCGTTCCTGGCGCGGATGCCGTTCAAGGTGCCGCTCGATGCAAAGGTCTCCGATATCTCCGCCGGTGAGCGGCAGAAATGCGAGATCCTCAAGCAGCTCTATCTGAAGCGCCGCTTCCTGATCCTGGACGAGCCGACCTCGGTGCTGACGCCGGGCGAGGCGGACGAGGTGCTCGGCATGCTGCGCGCGATGGTGGTCGCGGGCGAACTGACCATCCTGATGATCACCCACAAGTTCCGCGAGGTGATGGCGTTTGCCGATGACGTCACGATCCTGCGCCGCGGCAAGCTCGCCGGCACCGGCCGGGTTGCCGACCTCACCCCGGACGAGATGGCCCGCACCATGATCGGCGCCGAGCAGCTGACCGTGCAGCCGCCGCGCACCGGCGAGACCGGCGCGCCGCGGCTCGAGCTCGACAAGCTCACCGCGCTCGACGATGCCGGCGCGATCGCCGTGCACGGCGTGTCGCTGACGGTGAAGAGCGGCGAGATCGTGGGCATCGCGGGCGTGTCCGGCAACGGCCAGCGTCAGCTGGTCGAGGTGCTGGCCGGCCAGCGCGACGCCGAGGGTGGCGTCATCCGCGTCCAGGGCGAGGTCTATGCGGCAAGCCGCGAGGAGATGCGCCGGCACAAGATGTCGCTGTTGCCAGAGGAGCCGCTGAAGAACGCCTGCGTCGGCGGCATGAGTGTCGCCGACAACATCGCGTTCCGCGAGTTCGATCGCGCCCCGTTCGCGCGCGGCGGCTGGTGGCTAAATCGGTCGGCCTTCCGCGCCGACGCCGAGCGCAAGATCAACCGCTACAAGATCAAGACCCGCACGCCGGAGACCCCGATCGCGGCGCTGTCGGGCGGCAATGTGCAGCGCGCGGTGCTGGCGCGCGAGCTCTCGGGCGACGTCGAGGTGCTGATCGCCGCCAATCCGTGCTTCGGGCTCGACTTCGCCGCGGTGGCGCAGATCCACGCCGAGATCATGGCGGCGCGCAACCGCGGCGCCGCGGTGCTGCTGGTCAGCGAGGATCTCGACGAGCTGCTGGAATTGTCGGACCGGCTGGTCGTGATGTTCCACGGCGCGTTCGTCCACGAGGCTCGCGCCAGCGAGGCCGACCTCACCGAGATCGGCCGGCACATGGCCGGGCACTGACCATCCGCGTCATTGCCAGCGGGGCGATGCAATCAGCTCTGGCCACACAAAGATGTCGTCCCTGCGAAAGCAGGGACCCATACTCCGCGGCGGATGTTGTGAACGGGATTCGTCATTCCGGCATTGGGCAACAATCAGCATTCGTGGTTATGGGTCCCTGCTTTCGCAGGGACGACACCGGAGTTTGTGGCACGCGATCGCGGTAGATTCCGCCCTAGCAATGACGGAGCGGCTTATCAGCACTCGGCGTCATATCAACGCCGGCTTAGCCGATCTCGAACGCTTCCGCGGCGAGATGCTTCAGATTGGCGTGCCAATGCTCGGCGATCGCAAGGCGGGTCGGCACCCAGACGTGCTCGTGCTTCTGGATGTAATCGAGGAAACGCATCAGCGCACCGGCGCGACCGGGACGGCCGACGACGCGGCAATGCAGGCCGACCGACATCATCTTGGGTGACGTCGCGCCCTCGGCATAGAGCACGTCAAAACTGTCCTTCAGATAGGTGTAGAACTCGTCGCCGCCGCCAAAGCCCTGCGGGTTGATGAAGCGCATGTCGTTGGCATCGAGCGTATAGGGGATCACGAGATGCGGCTCGGTGCCGGCTGCCTTGATCCAGTACGGCAGATCGTCGGCATAGGAGTCGCAGAGATAGCGCAGGCCGCCCGCCTCCATCAGAAGCCGCAGCGTGTTGATCGAGGAGCGGCCGGTGTACCAGCCGAGCGGACGCGCGCCGGTCGCCTCGGTATGCACGGCGATGGCGCGGGCGATCTCCGCGCGCTCCTCGTCCTCCGACATGTCCTTGTGCTCGACCCAGCGCAGGCTGTGGCTGGCGATATCCCAGCCTGCCTCCTGCATCGCCGCGACGACATCCGGATTGCGTTGCAGCGCCATCGCGACGCCGAACACCGTGGCCGGCAGCTTCCGCTCGGCGAACATCCGCCACAGCCGCCAGAAGCCGGCGCGCGAGCCGTATTCGAACATGGTCTCGATATTGGCGTGACGTTTTCCGACCCAGGGCTGCGCGCCCAGCACGTCGGACAGGAACGCTTCCGAGGCCCGATCGCCGTGCAGGATGTTGTTCTCGCCGCCCTCCTCGAAATTGACCACGAACTGCACCGCGACGCGCGCCGCGTCGGGCCATTTCGGATCCGGCGGGTTACGGCCGTAGCCGCGGAGATCGCGCGGATAGCGGGCCTCGGTCACATCAGATTTCCTCGAAGCGGATGTTCTGCGCGCCCTTCCACAGCACGGTCTTGCCGAAGGCGGTGAGGTTTTCCAGCCCCGAGGTCAGGGTGATGAAATGATTGCCGGCGAGCTGGCCCATCTTGCTGGCGAAATGCACGCCGCCATAGGCGAGCAGGATCTCGGTCTCGCTGATGCCGCCGGGATAGAGGATGATTTGGCCGGGCGCCGGATAGCTGGTGTGGTTCTCGTAGGAGACGCCGAAGTCGAGATCACCGAGCGGCATCCAGACGCCCTCGCCGCTCCAGCGCACATGGATCGCCTGGCTCTCGAACGGCATCGCCTTGCGGAAGGCGGCGACCGTCTTCGGCGCGAGCTGCTCCTCGAAACGGGCGTCAAAGGTGAAATCGCCGGCGCGGACAATCAGTTTGCTCATCGGACTCTCGTGGGTAGCTGGAAGAAGTGATGCCCCAACCTTTGACGCCGGCCCACGCCGGACGCAAGGCCGATTCCGGCTCCAGATCCCGGTTTTTTGCCGCAATGGCGCCTGTGGCAACGAAGATTTGAGCAGGGTTGCGTTGCACCCCGGCTCCCGCTTTGCGAACCTCTCCGCACGCGCAAAGGAGAACGGCCGATGACGACAAACAGTCTGCATGGACATGTGGCGCTGGTGACCGGCGGCTCGCGCGGCATCGGCGCGGCCATCGTCAAGATGCTGGCGGACGCCGGCGCTGCGGTCGCCATCAATTACCGCGAACGATCCGCTGAAGCGGAGACGCTTGCAAAGGGCATCATCGCTGCCGGCGGCCGGGCCGTCGCCCTCGCCGCCGACGTCTCGGAGGCCGCCGCTGTCACGGGCCTGGTCGAACGCGCCAAAGCTGAGCTCGGCCCGGTCGACATCCTCGTCAACAATGCCGGGATCGCCATCGTCAGGGGTGTCGACGACCTCACCGAAGAGGATTTCGACCGCACCATCGCGGTCAACCTCAAATCGGCATTCCTCTGCACGCAAGCGGTGCTGCCGATGATGCGCACCCGGAAATGGGGCCGCATCGTCAACATCTCCTCCGGCGCCGCACGCGGCGGCGGCGCGATCGGCCCGCACTACAACGCCTCGAAGGCGGCGATGGAAGGCATGACCCGCGGCTATGCCGCGCGGCTCGTCAAGGAGGGCATCACCGTCAACGCCGTCGCGCCGTCGCTGATCGAGACCGACATGATGAAGGGACAGAGCGGTCTCGTCAGCCGGATCCCGATCGGCCGCTTCGGCACCGCCGAGGAAGTGGCGCAGGCCGTGATGCTGCTGGTCAACAATCCCTACATGACCGGGCAGACCATCGCGATGAGCGGCGGCATGGCGTTCAACTAGGCATGCTGGCTTGACCGCATCGCAGGTTTGCCCTACCGCTTGCGGCATGAACCGATCGAACCTCATCGCCAATTTCTGGTGGCTCGCCGACTGACAGGCGGGCCGAGCGCATTCATGCATCTTCGGGGCCGCCGCATTGGGCGGCCTTTTTTGTTCGGCTTCATCCAGCCCGCATGCGGTGTCCCCATTCAACCGAATGGAGGCACAAGTGACCAAACCGATCATCCTCACCGGCGACCGCACCACCGGGCCGCTGCATCTCGGCCATTACGCCGGCTCGCTCCGAAGCCGGTTGAGATTTCAGGACAGCCATGAGCAGTTCCTGCTGCTCGCCGACATGCAGGCACTGACCGACAATGCGCACGACGTCGGCAAGGTGCGCAGCAACGTCATCGAGGTCGCGCTGGACTATCTTGCCGTCGGGATCGATCCCGAGCGAACCGCGATCTGCCTGCAATCGCAGCTCCCGGCCTTGGCGGAACTGTCGATGCTCTACCTCAACCTCGTCATCGTCGCCCGGCTGGAACGCAACCCGACCATCAAGGACGAGATCCGCGCACGCGGTTTCGGACGCGACATCCCCGCGGGCTTCCTGTGCTACCCGGTGGCTCAGGCCGCCGATATCACCGCGTTTCGCGCCACCATCGTGCCGGTCGGCGAGGATCAGGCGCCCCTGATCGAGCAGACCAACGAGATCATCCGGCGGGTCAATGCGCTGGCGGGCCATACGCTGCTGCGGGAAGCCGAAGCCGTCATCCCGCGCGCGGGACGGCTACCCGGCGTCGATGGCCGCGCGAAGATGAGCAAGTCCGCAGGCAACGCGATTCCGCTGTCGGCTTCCCCTGATGACATCTCGGCCGCGGTGCGCGCGATGTTCACCGATCCGGATCATCTGCGCGTCGCCGACCCCGGCAAGGTCGAGGGCAACGTCGTCTTCACCTATCTCGACGCGTTCGACGACGATCACGACGCCGTCGAGGAACTGAAGGCGCGCTATCGGCACGGCGGTCTCGGCGATACGGCCGTCAAGCGGCGGCTGGAGGAGATCCTGCAAGCCCTGATCGCACCGATCCGCACACGGCGCGCGGAGCTCGCCAACGATCGCGACCACGTCGTCGACGTGATCCGGCGCGGAACCGTGAAAGCGCGGGAGATTACCGAGCGCACCAGGCGCGACATCATGGCCGGGCTTGGCTTGTTCCAGCTGTGAACGCGCTGTCATCAAACCATGGCAGGAACTGTGCTTGGCTGTAACAGTTGTCCGCTCGGCGAAACCGGATTTGGAGCCTGTCGTGATCGATCCGAAAACGCTTCTCGAACGCGCCGCACAGCTGGCCGATCAGGCCAAGGGCGAGCAAGATGCCGGCATCCGCGAGCGGCTGCTACGCATGGCCGAGCATTACCGCGATCTCGCCGCGCATGAGGCTTGGGCACACGAGAACCCGCCATCGGTCAGTGCGATCACGAGCGTGCTCAGCACCCGCGCAGCGCATTGAGCCCATCTCGAAAGCAGCCTCTCAGCTGACGCGAATGCGATAGCCCAGCGATCGACGTGCGCCCGGCGCAATGTGCATGAGGCCCGGCTTGTCGGCGAACTCACCGTCAAATTCCGCGGGGCTGGCAAAGCCGTGCCATGGCTCGATGCAGAGGAACGGCGCGCCGCCGACCTTCGACCAGATGCCTAGTTCGCGAAAGCCACGCCAGGAGATTTCGATCGCGCGGCCTTGGGTAGCTGCTGCCGGGCCTAGTGTTGCCGTGAAGAGGACCGATGTACTTGCGACCTGATCGAAGATCATCGCGTCGTCATCGAACAGCTCCTCGGACAGCGCAAGCGTTCTGCCCTCGACCGGATTGGGTTCAGGCTGCAGCCGCATCAATCCATCCTTCAGCCGCCGGATCGGCGCGGGTTCAGCCTTGCCGAAGGTCAACGTGTAAGCCTCTTTCGGCAGCCCCGGCACCAGCGGCCAGTTGAAAGCGGGATGACCGCCGAGCGAGGCCGGTAGCATCTCGTCGCCGGTGTTGATGACATCGAAGGCGACATCGAGATCGGTGCCATCGACCGCATAGGTGACCTCGAGCCTGAACGCGAACGGATAGCGTGCCCGCGTCTCCGCATCGTCGATCAGCGCGAGCTTGCAGGATCGCGGGCCCTGCTCGACCCAGGCAAAGCGGCGATCCCGCGCGAAACCGTGCTGCGTCATCGGATAGGCCTTGCCGTTGTGGCGCAGCGTGTCGTTCTTCAGCCGGCCGACGATCGGGAACAGGATCGGCGCATGGCGCGGCCATTGCGGGCCGGCCTGCCACAACAGTTCTGTCCCCTCGGCATTCCTGAGCGACGCCAATTCGGCGCCCTGGGCCTGAATGGTCGCGGCGATTCCATCGCCGCGCAGCGTGTGACTGTCGCTCATGCCTCGCCTCGCCGGTTGCGCCATGCCCTGACACGGGATGTTCGATGCCTGCGATGCCGTCAACCCAAAGCGATGGGGCCGCCCGCGCGTCGCGGCCCCTGGCCTCAGGCCTATCCGGCGATCTTGGAGAAATCGGGCTGCCGCCGCTCGGCAAAGGCGGCAAAGGCCTCGCGCGCTTCCGCGCTCATCAGCCGCTGCTGGAAGATTTCGCCCTCGCGCGCCATTTGCGCGCTGATCCCAGCGGGATCGCGCATCAAGGCCTTGGTGTGCTGGAGCGAGCCGAACGGCCGCTTCGCCAGCGCATCCGCCGCGGTGCGTGCCTTGGCGCGGAGATCCGCAAGCGGCACCACGGCATTGGCAAGGCCGATCGAGACCGCAGTCTCCGCCTCGACCGGCTCGCCGAGCGCGAACATCGCATAGGCCCGCGCATAGCCGATGCGCTGCGGCAGCAGATAGGTCGACGCCGCCTCGGGCACCAGTGCGAGATTGACGAACGGCGTGATCAGCCGCGCGGTCGGCGCGAGGTAGACGAGATCGCAATGCAGCAGCATGGTGGTGCCGATGCCGACTGCATTGCCCTGCACCGCGGCGACCAGCGGCCGCGTTGCCTTGGCGAGCCCGGCGAGGAAGCGCGACACGTGACGCTCGCCCTGCACGCCGCGCGACACCGCCGCGAAATCGGCGAGATCGTTGCCTGCGGTAAAGCTGTCGCCGTCGCCCTGCAGCAGCACGGCGCGGATCGTGGAATCGCCTTCCGCGCGTTCGAGCGCGTCGGCCATCGCGCCATACATCGCGTTGGTGATCGCGTTCTTCTTGTCCGGACGCGCCATCGTCACCGTGAGAACGCCACCGTCCAGCGCTACGACCACTTCACTCATGTCTCACTCCTTTGATTGATGCTTCGCTTGAAAACGCTCTAGCCGTCTTTGTCCTTCGGAAACTTCTCCTGCAGGCTGGTCAGCCAGCGCGACACCACGTCGATCTCAGCTTCCGAAAATCCGTCCATCAGACGGTTGTTGATCACCCTGGTCCGCGTTGCGGCGCGCTTGCCGAGTTCCTGCCCCGCGGCGGTCAAATAGAGCCGCTGGCTGCGCCCGTCCTCACCGTCGCGCCGGCGCTTGACGAGGCCCGCACGCTCCATCCGGTCGGCGAGCCCCGTCATCGCCGACGGCACGATGTCGACCGCCTGCGAGACGTCGCCGATCAAGGCGCCGTCATTGCGCCCGAGGAAGAACAGCACGCCGGCCTGCGCCGACGTCAGATCGTGCGCGGCCGTCTCCTGATCGATGGCGCGCTGCAGCCGCCGATAGGCCACGGTCAGAAGAAAGATCAGCCGGTGTTCCGCTCTCATGCCCCTGTTATATATTTCGCATGCGAAATATCAAGATATTTCGTACGCGAAATACCTTGATATTCGGCACGCGCTGACCGAGCGAGCCACGCAAACTGACCGGAATGCGCCCCGCAACCGGGGTGATTGCGACATTTTGAACGCCTCGCCGGATCGCGGCGTTGCGTTCCAGCAGAAAACCCTTGATCGACAACGATCAAACGGGAAATCTTGCGCCCGGGAGCCCAAGTGTCGCGCTTGCGGTTCGGGCGGGGTCACGAGAGTGTCATGACGTCAGCGGCAAGTTCGGACCGGGAGCGCGTTGTCCGCCCAAAGCGGCCGCGCCATCTCAGCGAAGCCATGCGTTG
>DASVOL010000461.1:0-1662 GCA_036383375.1 Bradyrhizobium sp.
CGCCGCCTCCACCGTCATTCCGCTTCCCCCGCAGCCCTCGCTCCCTGTCGTCGGCGAATCCGGCACCTATCCGGTCCGCCGCATCTGGTGCGTCGGCCGCAACTATCTCGAGCATATCAGGGAGATGGGCAATGACGAGCGTGCGCCGCCGTTCTTCTTCGGCAAGCATGCCGACATGCTGGTGCCTGATGGTGCGACGATCCCCTATCCGCCACTGACCAAGGACCTGCATCACGAGGTCGAGCTGGTGGTGGCGATGAAGAGCGGCGGGCTCAATATTCCCGCCGACAAGGCGCTCGAGCATGTCTACGGCTATGCGGTCGGCATCGACCTGACCCGCCGCGACCTGCAGATCGCCTCGCGCAAGAAGGAGCGGCCCTGGGAGATTGGCAAGTCGTTCGACTATTCCGCGCCCTGCTCCGCGATCCAGCCGGCTTCGAAGATCGGCCACCCCTCAAGCGGCAAGATCTGGCTCACCGTCAACGGCAAGGAAGCGCAGAAGGGCGACCTCACCGAATTGATCTGGAACGTGCCTGAAATCATCTGGCAGCTCTCACAGCAGGTGAAGCTCGCCGCCGGCGACATCATCATGACCGGCACGCCCGCCGGCGTCTCGCAGCTGCAGGTGGGCGACAAGCTCGAATGCGGCGTCGACGGCGTCGGCACGCTGAAAGTATCGATCGGCAAGCCGGAGTAACCCCGGATCCGATCCACCGGCAGACCGCGGCCCCGAACCAAATTCGGGGCCGTTGCTGTTTCAGAACTGCTCGTGGCCGGGATGGTTGGGGTCGCCGAAATATCCCCCGCCCCCGCTGCCGCCCGCACTGTCACCGCTGTAACCGGTTCCAAGGTAGGGCGGAGGATCGACCGGCTGGCGATGCGAGCCGCCCGAACCGCCTGAACCACCCGAACCGCCCGGAGGCAGTTTCGCGCCGACATTCTTCGGCGGCGCCATGTGAAGTCCGCCGGCCTGCGCAGAGCCCAGCGCGGCAACGCCGAACGCGACAACGGCAGCGAGAGCAACAAGCGAATTGCGTGTCATGCGACGTCTCCTTGAACTCGGGCCGGGGCACCATGCGCCAGCTCCGACGCCGCACGCTTCGCACGATCGCACTGGCCTGACTGTGAGGTGGATCACGCCCATTCCGCGGCCGCTTCCCGGCGACATCGCATCACCCGGGAAACCCCGGACCTGAGGTCCGGGGCTTTCCGCTGCGCGTGGTCAGCGCATCGTGCCGGGCATGCAGGGCGGCTCGGTGAAGGGCGCGGTTGCGAACGATCCGACGTTCGGCGCGCGCACGCAATCGGTCGTCTTGCTGCTGACTGGTGTCGCCGTCGTGGTCATCGAAGCATGGGCGCGCCGCACCGCAGCATGGTTGCTGGCGGCAGACGCCTGAGCCGAATACGCAGCTGCCGCAACCAGGGCAAGCGTCACGAAGGTCAATTTGGTCATTGGGTTTCTCCGCACGTGGATGAAGCCGACAAGCTCGGCTCCTGTGACCAATGACTGTGGATGCCGAAAAATTATTTCATCACGCGCGATCACCGAACCGCGAGCGTCCGATCACATCGGACGGACCGGGGAATACGGGAACGCGAGAGGCACTCCCTTTCATCGAGGCCGCGCACCAACGCGGCGATGACGGTATGGAGATTCTCATG
>DASVOL010000462.1:0-6226 GCA_036383375.1 Bradyrhizobium sp.
CCGCAGGTGTTCTACATCGACAACTCGACGACAGGCACCAGCCTCAACCTCGGTACCCAGCACGATCCCTACACCTCGATCGCGGCCTTCAACGCGGCGAATCCGGCAGGCTCCGGCGACTATGTCGTGCTCGAGCACGGCACCGGCACCTACAGCGAAGCCAACGGCATCAACCTCGCCAACGGCGTCAACCTGATCGGCGGCAGCCATACCCTGACGTTCACCAATCCCGTGACCAGCGCCACGGTGACCGCGAATGTCGGCTCCGGCACCGATCCGGTCATCCATGTCACCGGCGCCGACAACGGCATCGACCTGCTCGGCACCTCGGGCCACACCATCACCGGCGTCAGCGTCGATACCTCGGCCTCGACTGGCATCGGCATCAGCGACGACGGCAACAATGTCGGCACCGTCACAATGTCCGACATCACGGTCAAGACCGCCAGCGGCTCCGGCATGAGCTTCACCCATGGCGGCACGATCACGCTGACCGGCACCGCCAACTCCATCACATCCGGCACCGGCACCGCGCTCGATGTCGAGAACACCCAGATCGGCTCTAACAACCTCACCTTCAAGAGCATCACGTCGAGCGGCGGCTCCGGTAACGGCATTATCCTCTCCAACACCGGCACCGCCGCCGGCAATGGCGGCCTGCACGTCACCGGTGACGGCTCGACGGCGGGCAGCGGCGGCACCATCGCCAACAAGACCGGCGCCGACGGCAGCACCACGCAGGGCAGCGGCGTCTATCTGAACAACACCAAAGACGTGCAGATTTCCTTTGTGACGATGCACGACTTCCAGAACTACGGCATCGTCGGCACCAACGTCACCGGCTTTGCCCTCGGCAACACCACGGTGACCGGCACCAACGGCACCAGCGTCGGCGGCATCGGCGAGGGCGACGTCTACTTCACCGGCCTGTCGGGCACGGCGTCGATCACGAACTCGACCCTCACCGGCGCAGCCTATGATGCCCTGCACGTATTCAACGACGGCGGCCAGACGCTGAACCGCATTACCGTGACCGGCTCGACCTTCGCGACCAATTCTGCGGCCGGCAACGCGTCCAACGACGCGATCGGCTTCGAGGCCACCGGCGGCACCTTCAACGCCACGATCCAGAACTCGAACGTCACTTCCGCGCGCGGCGACATGTTCCAGCTCAATCTGCTCGGCACGGTGTCGTCGGACCTGGTCATGTCGGGCGACAATTTCAGCAACACCAACCAGAACATCGTCAGCGGCGGCGGCGGCATCACGATCGGCGGCGGCGGCCCAACCAACAATATCACGCTGACCTACGACATCGCGAACAACATCATCAAGGGCGCTCTCGGCGCCGCGCTCGCAGTCACCAAGGGTACCGGCACTGACGCGCACTTCACCGGCACGATCGACGGCAACACGATCGGCACCCAGGGTGTGGCCGGCAGCGGCTCTACCCAGGGCATCGGCATCAACGTCTTCCAGGACGGCGCGGGCACGTCGAGCACGACCATCACCAACAACCATATCTCCGGCGTCGTCGGCGGCATCTTTACGCTGAACCATAACGGCGCCGGCGGAGCGATGACCGCGGTGATCCAGGGCAACACGATCGATACGCTGGATTCGACGAACGGATTTGCCGGCATCGATGTGCAGAACGGATCGGCGACCGGAGCCGGCGGCGACAACAACCTGCTGAACGCCACGATCGGCGGCGCCGGCGCGCTGAAGAACAGCGTCGATCTCGGCGGCAACACGGGCCTCGGCCTGGTTGCCGGCGTCTTCCTCGAGCAGGAGGGCGTTTCGAAAACCGGCTTGATCGGCACGCCCAACTACGGCGGCACGCCCTATGATTTCACCGCGGTGGCGAACTACCTGGCCGCCAACAACACCGTGACCGGCACCGGAAACGGGGCGGTCGGGACGCAGGCCATCGGTGATCCCACCCATGCCGCGGGCGGCGGCTATTTCGGTGGCGCCCAGTTCATGGTCGCCGTCTCGGGCGGCGTCGAAGCGGCCTCGCCGACGGCGGGCGAAACCAACCTCACCCAGACGGAGCTGAATTCCGTCATCTCCGCGGCGATCGCGCAATGGGCCACGGCCGGTGCCACGGCAAGCCAGCTCGCCACCATGAAGGCGGTCACGTTCAGTGTCGCCACTCTCGGCGGCAGCGTCATCAGCGCGGAATCGAACGGCCACATCACGATCGATGCCAGCGCCGCCGGACACGGCTGGTTCGTCGACCCGACACCATCGGACAATTTCGAATTTGCCCATGCCGCGACCGCGACCGACCTGTTCGCTGACCCGACCAGTGCGGCGGCCGGACATCTCGACCTTCTGACCGCGGTGGCGCACGAACTCGGTCACGTCGTCGGTCTGGCGGACGACACGACGCCGAGCCACTCCAGCGACTTGATGTACATCAACCTGGCCGATGGCGAGCGCCGGCTGCCAAGTGCTGCTGATGCCAACACAGCTGCGCCGCACGTCATGCCCACGCAGGGCACTGCGTCTTCGCAGGTCAACCTGGCCAGTCATGACAGCTTCAACTTCTCGTCGTTCACCCAGTCGCCGACCGCGACCGCCGCAAGCCATGCGGACCCCGGCACGAACACCCAGATCCTATCCGATCTGTTCAGCGGCCTTTCCAATGCAGCAGCCCCGTGGTGGACCGGCCACGAGGCAGCCTACGCCGCAATGGGCGGCACGCCGACCGACAATCACGCCCAGGTCCAGGTGCATCACGACCTGATCGTCTGATCGGGTGCCGTATCAACCACGACGCCTGCCGGATCGCGCCGGCAGGCGTCGTTCGTTCGGCACGATCGAATCCGAATTGCCCGGAGCGGAGAACTCCGATCGTCGCGCAGGGAGCACGCGCGGACGTCCGTTTCATGACACGCGTTCCGCAGTCAGCGATCGCGGTTCGCGCTCGTGGATGCCACACTCAACCGGTGATTGAAGAAAAATTGTCGGCTCGGCACAATCGTTTAGGTTGCACTCGGTGGAAAACACGCTATCGTGCAGATGTTGGTGACGCTGCGTCATTGTCTTGTATTTTTCATAAATCTTACGACGTATTCGCGGAGGGACTCATGGCCGATCCGTTTCTTTCCGAAATCCGCATGATGACTTTTAACTTTGCGCCCAAGGGCTGGGCGTTCTGCAACGGCCAGTTGCTTCCGCTCAATCAGAACCAACCGCTGTTTTCATTGCTCGGCACCGTCTATGGCGGCAACGGGCAGACCAACTTCGCCCTGCCCAATCTGCAGGGCCGCACCCCGATGCACGTCGGCAACGGCCATGTGCTCGGTGAACTCGGCGGTGAGCAGGCGCACACACTTTCGATCAACGAAATGCCACAGCACACCCACATCGCGAACGCCACCAACACCAATGGCGCCCTTCTGGTGCCGGCCAACAACGTTCTCGGCGCCTTGAACAACGCCTACGCCGCGCCCGCGGCGCTGACCGCGCTCGCGCCGGGCAGCATTTCCACGGTCGGCGGCAGCCAGGCGCATCAAAACATGCAGCCGTTCCTGACGATCAACTTCTGCATCGCGCTACAGGGCATCTTCCCTTCGCCGAATTGACGGAGACCTCTCATGCCGCAACCCTTTATCGGCGAAATCAAGATGTTCGCCGGCAATTTCGCGCCGGCCGGATGGCAGTTCTGCGATGGCAGGCTGGTGGCGATTTCCGAAAATGACGCGCTGTTCAACCTGATCGGCACCACCTATGGCGGCGACGGCCAATCGACGTTTGGGCTGCCAGACCTCCGCGGCCGGCTGCCGGTGCATATGGGCACCAATGCGGGAACCGCGTTCACGATTGGCGAAATCGGCGGCGTCGAACAAGTCACCCTCACGACGCAGACGATTCCGGCACATACCCATACGATGCTGGCATCGCAGAACACCAGCACGGGCTCGAACCCGCAAGGCAACGTGCTCGACCAGATGAGCGGTGCGCTGCTGCTCTACAAGGAGCAAACGCCGACCACGCCGCTGAGCCCGGTGGTGATCGGACCAACCGGCGGCAGCCAGCCGCACAGCAACATCCAGCCCTTTCTGTGCATCGGTTTCATTATTTCGCTGTTCGGCATCTTCCCGAGCCAGAGCTAGGAGCGCGACACCATGGCTGACCCCTTCGTCGCCGAGATCCGCATCTTTCCGTTCAACTTCGCCCCCAAGGGCTGGGCGTTCTGCAACGGTCAGCTTGTTCCGCTCTCGCAGAACACGGCACTGTTCTCGTTGCTCGGCACCACCTATGGCGGCAACGGCACGTCGAACTTCGCACTGCCGAACATGCAGGGCAACGCGCCACTGGCGCCAGGACAGGGACCCGGCCTCTCGCTGTACGACCTCGGCGAGAACGGCGGCTCCGACACGGTAACTCTGCTGCAATCGGAACTCGCCTCGCACCCGCACAACATGATGGCGATCAACCTGGAGGCCGACCAGGCCGCGCCGACACCGACCCGGGGCATCGCGCGATCAGTCAACGGCGCGGTCTATGTCGCCGGCACTCCGACGCCCACGCTGGTGCAGATGAGCCCCAACATGATCGGACTGACGGGCTCCGGCCTGCCGCACAACAACCTGATGCCCTATCTCACGCTGAACTTCTGCATTGCGCTGCAGGGCGTCTTCCCGCCGAGGAGCTGAGGTCGCCTTGGCGTTCGACGTGCCCGTAACCGTGTCTGCAACTCCCCCAATCGGCTGGGCCCGCGCGGCCCGATCCGGCTGCAGCTTTCGCCGCCTCTCCGAGGCCGACCTGCCGTTCCTCGGCCGGCTCTATGCTTCGACGCGCGTCGAGGAGCTGGCGCCAGTGCCGTGGACCGAAGCGGACAAGGCCGCCTTTCTCGATCAGCAGTTCCGTGCCCAGCACGCGCACTACCAGCAATATTATCCGAACGCCGACTGGCTGGTGATCGCGCGCGACGATGACGACATTGGCCGGTTCTACATCGAGCGCTGGCCAAGCCAGCACCGCATCATCGACATCGCCTTCCTTCCCGAACATCGCGGCAAGGGATACGGCGAAGCGCTGCTGCGTGATGCGATGGACGAGGCTGATGCGGCCGGCAAGGACATCTCGATTCATGTCGAGAAGCTCAATCCGGCGATGCGGCTCTACTGCCGGCTCGGCTTCATCACCGAAGAAGACAAGGGCGTCTATGATCTGATGCGCTGGATCAGGCCCGGCTCCCGCGCCGCATGACCTTCAGGCGAAGATGGCCTGATAGCCGTTGCCATCTGCAAGCGGCCCGATCGGCACCAGGAAGATTTCCATTAAGCCGAGCGCCGGATGCCGCACCGGATAGATCGCCTGCGGCAACCAGGCTCCCTTCGGTGTCGTGAACAGCAGCGAGAACGCACCGCCCGGCCGGCCGCTGTTGCCCACGGGCTCGACCTTGGCGAGTTTCAGCGGCACGACGCCCTCCGTCGCCTGCATCTCGAACTCCGCGCCCTGATGCGGCGTGAAGTCGTCAATGTGCAGTTTGGCCAGATCGACGGTGGATGTCATGCGCACGTCCCTGTTGCCGTCGAGGTGTAACACACGCCGCGGTGTCGCCGTCAAGATTTCTGCCGGTCGTCTTTCGCGTTCGGCTGAGCGCGATCAATGGTGAGATGAGATCGATCGTGAGGTGAGCACGCGTCTCGGGCTGGGTGGCCGCAGGTTGGCTGTTCGATGAGTGCGCCGTCTCGCACGGTCCCCGCTCGCCGCGATAAGCGATGTGAGAAAGCTCGTCGTGTGGACCCCTCTCCCTAACCCTCTCCCGCAAGGGGAGAGGGAACCCCTCCGCCGTTGCTCACCTCACGCGCGCGTGCCACTGAGTTGCCCGACGGCGCAAGCCCCCGCCGCAAAAATATTTCGCTTTATCCGAAGCGCAACTCATTATATCGTCTGCCCGTCTCACCCGATCGAGGGGCGCTTCGCGGTCGTCACGAACGCGGGTCGGGATGCGGTGGACGCCGAGTGCGCGACTGACGAGTGTGCATGAGGCGGACGGTGAAGTCGTGTGGTCCTGACGTCCTAACGGCAGATGTCTCTTCCGATTGCGCGATGCGCGTTGCGAAGACGGTGACAAGCAAGCCCAGTCTCGCCGGGGAGAGCACGAAGTAAGCCGTAACCCATCGCGCAGGGAAAGCCGGGTTGTTTCCGGTTACACCTGTGGTCCTACCCCCGTGCTTTCTACCTTTTTGCACGGGGCCCATGGGTG
>DASVOL010000463.1:0-2182 GCA_036383375.1 Bradyrhizobium sp.
AATCGCCGGTCACCATGCAGATCGCCTGCGCCTGCGCTTCGGACTCGATCATCTCGTCGACGCCCATCGCCCATTCCTGGTTGAACATCGTCTTCGTCACGCCATGCGCGAACCACGGTCCATCCGCGAGCGAGCGCGCCAGGTCCTGCGCGGCGGCGGCGAGCTCGGCCGGCGGCACCAGGCGGTTGTGGAAGCCCCATGCAAAGCCTTCGTCGGCGCTCATCGCGCGTCCGGTGTAGAGCAGATCGGCGGCATGGCCCTGCCCGATCACGCGCGGCAACAATCCGCACGCGCCCATGTCGGCGCCGGCCAGGCCGACGCGGGTGAACAGGAACGCGGTCTTGGCCTGCGGCGTCGCCAGCCGCAGGTCGGACGCCAGCGCCAGCATCGCGCCGGCCCCGGCGCAAATGCCGTCGATCGCAGCAACGATGATCTGCGGGCATTTGCGCATCGCGCGCACAACCTCGCCGGTCATCCGGGTGAAGGCGAGCAGGTCCGGCATCGCCATCCGGGTCAACGGCTCGATGATCTCGAACACGTCGCCGCCGGAGCAGAAATTGCCGTCGGCGCCGGTCAGCACGATGGCGCGGACATCGGAGGCGTATTTGAGATTGGTGAAGAGATCGCGCAGCTCTTCGTACGACTCGAATGTCAGCGGGTTCTTCTTGTCCGGCCGGTTCAGCGTGATCGTTGCGACGCGGCCGCTGGCGTCGACCTGCCAGCGGAAGTGCTTTGCGGGATAATCCTTGAACGGACGGAGCTTTGCTTTCATCTCGGACATGAGTTGTTCCTTCACCCGGTAAAGACTTCGCCGCCGGCAACCGCGACGGCTTGTCCATTGATTGACGATGCGCCTTCGGAGGCGAGCCAGAGGATGCTGTCGGCGACCTCCTCCGGCGTGACCAGCCGCTGCATCGGATTGACCTTGGCAAGCGTGGCCCGCGCCTCCTGCTCGCTGCGCCCGGTCTTGGCGACGATGTTCGCGGCGGCATCCGCCACCAGCGGCGTGTCGGTGTAACCGGGACAGACCGCGTTCACCGTGACGCCGCGCCGTGCGTATTCCAGCGCCAGCGAGCGCGTCAGGCCGACGACGCCGTGCTTGGCCGCCACATAGGCCGAGACATAGGCGTAGCCGGTAAGGCCCGCGGTGGAGGCGACGTTGATCACGCGCCCCCGACCGCGCTTCGCCATCCCTGGCAGCACGGCATGCGTCACCAGGAACACGCTCGAGAGATTGCTCGCCAGCATGTCCGCCCACAGCGCCGCGCTCGTCTTGTCGAACGGCGCGCTTGCAGCCTTGCCGGCATTGTTGACGAGAATATCGATCGGGCCGGCCTCAGCCTCGATCTGCGCTATCCCCTTGGTCACCGCAGCTTCATCCGTCACATCGATCGCGACGACAGCGCCAGCGCGCTCGCCGAGCAACGCCGCCGTCGCCTTCAGTGCATCGATCCGGCGACCGGCGATGCTGACGCGCACGCCTACCTTTGCGAGTGCGATCGCCGTCGCGGCGCCGATGCCTGAGCCTGCACCCGTGACGAGCGCATGGGCGTTGGGCCAGAACCCTGTCATGCCTTCACTCCCGCGGCTACGCGTTCGAGATTAGCCTCATATTGCGACTTGCCCGACAGATACTGCTTCGGCCAGGCAACCTGCTTGACGCCGATCTTCGCGGCTTCGTGCAGCGTCCAGGCCGGGTCGGCGAGATGCGGCCGCGCGATGGCGCAGAGATCGGCGCGGCCGGCGGCGATGATCGAATTGGCGTGATCCGCCTCCGAGATCGCGCCGACCGCGATGGTGGCGATGCCGACCTCGTTGCGGATCTTGTCGGCGAACGGGGTCTGGTAGAGCCTGCCATAGATCGGATGATCGTCGGCCCAGACCTGGCCCGAGGAGCAATCGATCAGATCGGCACCGGCCGCCTTGAACAGTTTTGCGAAGGCCAGCGCATCCTCGGGCGTGTTGCCGCCCTCGGCCCAGTCGTGACAGGACAGGCGGACCGACATCGGCTTGTCCTCCGGCCACACCGCGCGGATCGCGCGGAACACTTCCAGCGGATAACGCGCGCGGTTCTCGATCGATCCGCCATAGTCGTCGGTACGGCGGTTGGTCAGCGGCGACAGGAAGCTCGACAGCAGATAGCCGTGGGCGCAGTGCAGCTCCAGAATATCGAAGCCGGCGC